>MTOL01000081.1 GCA_002011685.1 Deferribacteres bacterium JdFR-76 | reverse complement strand
TTGCGATTCCGGCGGTGGAATATTTTCTGGGTGCGTGTTTGGTTCTGGGAATGTGGCTGCGCCGGGTGGTGCCGATACTGGCAGGGTTGCTGGTGGTATTTAGCGGGGCATTGGTGTACCGGATAGCAGCCGGTGCCACCGGATCCTGTGGGTGTTTTGGGGGGATGTTGCCGGAATTCGGTGGATGGTGGGCACTGGTGCGGAATGGGGTGCTGTTGTTCTGTATTTGGTTTCTTTCAGGGGCAATGCGAGCAGATAGATGATTTTGCAAGATAGAGATCGTTGCAATCTTTAATAATGCTACTGAAAGGTAATAATTTCTCCAAAATTGAAAGAATAGGTGTGGATAAGATGTTTCTAACAGGTTTTCGGGAATGTCCAATGTTTCCAGATTGACAAAGTTCCGACATATTTCCATCTAAAGCACAAAAATAAAGGCTATATCATTTCGAACAAAAACATAAACTGTACGATGTCTTTATGGTTATCGATGGATTATGGAAATTTTAGGCCCCGCCTGGGATTTTAGAGAAAATTCGGATATAAAACAAAAACGAGGTAGATGTGTTTTATGTCTATTATGAAAATTTGTTTATCCAAATTGTTGTACTGATATGGAAAATTGCGATATGAGACCGCAATGCTTTATCACAGGGATTTTAGGGTAATGAATCTTGAATGGTGCGTGGACTGGGCAAATGGTCGATAGCAATATTTGAAGTCGGGGGAAATTATGATCAATTGGAGACATATTATTATTTTTGCAGTCTTCTGGTTCGTTTGTTTTTCTTTACATGCACAGGAGGAATGCAAAAGTATTACTGTGGATATCGATGAGCTGCCCAGATTCAACCTTCAGCCAAAAGAGATGTTTGGCAGATGGAAGGATTCAGAGATTTACTTTTTTCGGATTCATGGAATAGACGTTGATAGAAGCGGCTTTCTCTATATAACCGACTCAAATAACCGCGTTTTGGTACTTAATAATCATGGGAAAGTTGTCCGTGTTTTTGGGAGGGAGGGCGCAGGTCCTGGTGAGTTTAGGCAACCTGCTGCCATTAAGGTTACCGAAAAGCAGATATACGTCTATGAGTATAAAAATGCCCGCATACAGATTTTTGACCGAAATTTTCGATATATTTCAACGTTGCCAGCGATGTTCGGCATTATATCCAAGTTTGCAGTAGATAATAAAGACCGTTTTATATATCTCCCCAACGATTCTGATCTTAAACGAAAAGGAATCTTGTTATTTTCTGTAAATAGGCCTCATCAATTTGTTGGAAGTTTTTTTGATTTAAAGCTCCCCGATAAGAGGCAATATACAGTCATGACCTTGAATGCAATGGCTATGGAAATGGATAAAAAGAATCATCTATATGTCATGCGCAAACCTTTTCCTACTCTATTTGTCTTTGATGATCAAAACCGCCTGATGGAGATCATAAAATTTAAGGGAAAACCGGTGCGAGATCTTGCGAAACCCCTAAAAGGGGCCAAAGGTGTGAACCGATCAGGGATAATTAAAATTTTTTGTGTGGATTTTTGTGTTTCTGAAAACGGCGATATCTTGATCTTATTGGGGGGAAGAAAAATGTTATTTTTTGATGTACACAGAAGAAAGTGGCTTTGCTTTATTATGAAACCACCTGAAGTGCCAGGTATTGACGATACAGGTTATTTTTCAGGTGTTGCCCTCCACAAAAAAAGGATCTTTCTTGTGGATATGGCCACGGACATGATTGTTTGTTATTCGTTACCTGAAAAATATTGATGACTTGTCCTTTTGTAGGGGAATGGCCAATTCTATATGTGGATCATTTATGTATCACAATTAGGAAAGGAAGGTGATCAAAATGAAAAGGCTAATTATTAAAAACAAAATGTTCATACTTTTATTTTTTTTGGTTGTGTTTTGGACTTTTGTGTTCATGGGTAATGATGCAATAAGTGTTGATGCATGGGCGTGGTGCGATCCACCTTGCGGAGGTTGTGGTATGGTTGGTGCAACCATGGCCGGATGTACGGCAAATCAATGCAATTTCTGTGAATGCTATGGATATTATGGCCCGGATTACGTTTGGTACAGAGAGAAATGTCCAAACGTCAACCCAGAGTAAGTCTTTCTGTGACATTGTGATCGCTTTGTGCCACTCCCCTGTTGGATTATGTGAAGATCCAAATGAGAACTTTTTGAGACTGAAAAATTATTCGTTGGAAGCTGGTTTGAACAATTTTTTGAAGATCGGGAAACTCGGTGGGTTTCTTTTTCGCTTTTCATCGTTATCGGGTGGAATTCCTTACGAAAACGCTTTTCGGTGTCTCAAAGGATGCTCCGAAACGCCTTTCTTGATAGCTGGACATGCTCCGCTCATGCATCGTCAAGCCAGTGGAACAGGTATGTATCGGATATCGAAGCTGGTGTACAAAAAAACCGAAGTCTATTGCAACGCAATTCACGTACGCCTTGGATGCGGCCATACCACATCTGAGATATCGTAAACGCCCGTTCCGTGGATCTCCAGATAAACCCGTTGGGCCGGTTCTTCTACTTTTGCTGCATGAAAAGGGGCTATTTACGAAAGTCCTTTTCCTGGAATCCGGTCGTTACCGGTTATTCGTTGAAGCACCGGTGGATAGAATACAGTACCATCTTCAAAATACCAAAAACCGACAACCCGAGAAAATCTTAACCGGTTGGTCGGTGTATCCTCCTTCTCTGGATTGCTTAGACTGTGCAGGTGATGAAAAAAAAGAGCTTTGATCAACTATTCTGATAGAACACTCGACAGGTCTTTCTTAAAATAGGTGATAGAGGGTGGTTTTCATGACCAGGACCGGTCTACCTGCAAAGTCATGGTTCTTTTGAGAGGCTGCATTGTCCTATGTCATCTCTTGCGATTAGCCAAGGCGCCATTCTCAAAGATCAGGTGATGGGTTGGTATTCTGGGAGTTTCTCATTTTTTCGTCTCCGGTGTTTCCCCAATAATGCAAGAATTGTGCGGGATAAACAACAGGAAAAGAGGTACATTGAGGAAAATCGAAATATGAAGGATTTTGGCAAAAAGAAGGACCACAATCTTCTTTCCCATTGAGTGTGAATAATGGACATAAATTGGGGGGCAAAAATTGACATCTCCAGAATATTAGAAAAAACAGTAAGTTACTGAAATATCGGGAAAATAGGGTGCAGGAATCGATCCCCTGTGAGTTGTAAAAAAACAAGTGGTTACCGCTTACCGCAATTTCCTCCTGAAAGGGGTCAGTAATTGACCCTTTTGTGAAATTTCAGGATAAAATAAAACTCTTAAAAAAACCTTCAAATTTATTGAAAAATCAATGGCTTTTGCAGATTGGAAAGTTATCATAATACTGGCACATTCTTTGAAATTTAGAATGAAACAATCACTTTTTTCTAAAATCGTTGTCTATGCTGCGGTATTTCGGTATTTTTTTATGATTGGAATCTCTGAATTTTTTTGGGGAAGGGAAACGTGATGGATGGCGGAGGTTCTGCGAACTTCCAACGAAATAATACCCATCGGAATGACTGTCAGACGGTGATATTTTGAAAGTGGCGTATTTTGTCAATCGGCATAAAATGCTCAGGAAAGATCGGCTGTCTGTTTTGCTGCGGGGGCTTTTGGGGTTGTTGTTTGTAGTTTCCGGCCTTAGTAAGGTTTCTAACCTGGCCGCTTTTCACCGTGAGCTGGTGCTTTATGCTTTCTTGCCGGCCTGGTCGCTTCCGGTGCTGGCGGTTGCGATTCCGGCGGTGGAATATTTTCTGGGTGCGTGTTTGGTTCTGGGAATGTGGCTGCGCCGGGTGGTGCCGATACTGGCAGGTTTGCTGGTGGTATTTAGCGGGGCATTGGCGTACCGGATGGCAGCCAGTGCCACCGGATCCTGTGGGTGTTTTGGGGGGATGGGCAATTGAGCATGAACACGAAATTTTTCTCGGATCTGCAAAGCTCTGCTATTTTTGTGTTCAGGATTCATCAGATTTGCAAATGAAATTTTTGTGCAAAAATTCTGCCCATATTTCTTTTCATCAATTATGGGCCATATCCAAAGCGTTTGATGCTTTGGAAGATAGATAGCGTGAAAAGGTAAAATTCCGTCTTTAACATGAAAATAGGGAGGAAAAGATGAGTATGAATATGGGAGTTGCGTTTTGGGGAAGATCTTTGACGGTAATGACAGTTCTTACAGTGTTGCTTGCGGCAGTAAACATTGCTTTTTTCGTCTGGCCCGTTGAGGCTGGCAGGTGTTCGATAACAGTTTGGTGTGAGTTGCCTCCGGGAGAATGTAAGTGTTCATGTGATCGGTCACCATGTGAGTGTTCAGGTTCTCCTGGCACGGGTTGCTATTGTGATTGTCCGTGGTGGGAAGGGGATACAAGATGCAAATGTCCAACGATTGAGTGAATTGAATACCCTTTTTCCTGAATGTCTTGACAGGTGGTTTTTGAAACCAATGCGATATGAACCCGTATTCTTGATTTGAACGTGGGGTGCCCGGAGATGATTTTCTGGACTATCTCGCCACGATGGAGGGGGTATGACGTTTAAGAGAAGTATTCCGGTTAACGTGGGGAAGCGTTCCCTACCTTCCTTTTCACAAATTTTTCTACTCTTTGGGGCTTTATGGGGATTTATTTTGAACGGCTGCAATTCGGCGCATCGTCCATTGATCATGTATTATTCGCTATCGGACTCAGTTGCTGCAGTCAATGGACTGGCCCCATCCTTTTTATTGCATCCCAGGGCTCCATTCTTTGTGGAAGATTTTGCTGCCGTAGTTGACGTGGGGAACGGACGGATTGTGGTATTCGATTCAACATTGAACCGTGCAAGATTTGCTTTTGGCCAAAAAGGTCAAGGTCCTGGAGAATTCATTGAGCCGTTTATTTTGAGGGCTCACAGAGGACATTTATTTGTGTTTGATAGGGGCAATTTGAAAATCTCTATTTTTGATACAACGGGCCGCTATATAGATGGTTTTCGCCTTGGTTTCGAACCTTCTGATATGGCCGTATTATCAGATGGGAAGATTCTTCTACTTCATCCTTCAGAAAATCATATTTTGCACATTTATGATCAGAAAGGGGAGAGGATCCATTCGTTTGGGGAANTCATTCCTGAAAAGGACGCGCGGTTAAGCATGCTTTATAGTATGGGGTATATTTCGGTGGACGAATATGATAATGCTTACATTGTTTTCTCGCAGTATCCACGGATGCGCAAATATAACAGAAACGGAAATTTACTTTGGGAAGAGGATCTTTCCAAATATGAGGAATTGGAAGAGATGTATTCGCGAATCTTGAAAAAGCGAAAAGATCCGTCCCGTAGATATGCGCTTTTCTTTATCTGCTTGGGAAGTACATTTCATGATAACAAGCTCTATGTTGGCTACACGGGCGTAATACCCTATGGGAATACCATTTATGTTTTCGATACCCGTGGGAAATTGAGAAAAATTATTCGGATTTCCCGTGGAGATATACCCATTGAGAGGTTGCCGGACGGCTGGCATTTTTCTATGGGCCCTTCGGAAGAACTCTGGATTGCTGTGCGTAGAGAAAGTCGGATATTGAAATATACCTTTTAGACATTTTGGAAGGAGGAGAGGTGATGAACCGGCCATCAAGATACCGGGACATTCTGCTTGCTGGCCTCATTTTCGTAAACGTGTTTCTTCTCATTTTTCAGCTTGGTTTGAAAGGGGATTCCCCCGTCAGGGGGACGCAGGAAAAATCTTTTGTTTCTTATGATTCGCTGGAAAAAAGTCTGGTTGGGAAACGATTTGGTTTCCTGCCAAACCTTGCTGAAATTGATCATAACAAGAAGTTTTTTCCTGATTCCAGTGGAACTTTTTATCTTATTCTGTTGATTTCACCTGACCAATGCGGGCTTTATTTGAGAAATGTTTTCTCCATTGCAGAAGGCTTCTACGAATTTTCCAAACATAAGCCCTTGCGCGTGTTTGCAGTTTTCCTTTCTCGGAACCGGTTGGAAGCCTTAAAGCTTCGGGCACTCTACAGAATTCGTTTTCCGGTTTATTATGATCCTTCCGGGTCAGCAAAAACGTACTTTTCAGATCAAAATCTGGAAGAATGTATTTTGAATCGGTCTGTTTTTATTTTATGTGACGCTTCTTTGAAGGCTCTGTCTGCCTATTACCACAGTGAAGCTTACCCTTCTCGCTACCAAAGTTTCTATAAGCAGTTGTTTAACCTTTTTGATGAGGCGAAATAAAGAAAGCGCGTTGGAACGAGCTTAAAGAGTTTTGGTGCAAAAAAGCCAGCCGAGAGAAATGGATTAATAAAAAAAGTGAGTTCCGTTCATTTCGGGAAAAAGGGGGGTCAGTGATTGACGCCATGTAATTTGCATAAAGAACAAAGGGTTACAGGAGTTTTGCTTTGAAGGGGGTCAGTGATTGTCCCCTCTGTCCGTTTCAGGTTGAAAGAACCTCAAATAGCGTTTTTGTAACCGATGAAATATCAATAAGTTGTAAAAGACACGGAATTCTTTGGATTGCTGGCATATCCTTTGCAAACC
>MTOL01000082.1 GCA_002011685.1 Deferribacteres bacterium JdFR-76 | reverse complement strand
CCGAAACCCCCCGCCCCTGCAATTGCTTTTCGGACTCCAGTCCTAGCCAGTTGGCCGATGCACCGGAGGCCACAATAATGGTGTCGGCGAGAATTTCGCCCCCGCTCATTTTGATGCGAAACGGCCGCACAGAAACATCCACATCTTCCACCACATCCATCAAAAATTCCGTACCAAATTTTTCCGCCTGGCGGCGCATATCCTGCATGAGTTTGGGACCGTCAATGCCATCGGGAAACCCCGGAAAATTTTCCACTTCCGAAGTAATCATGAGCTGCCCCCCTGGCTGGGTTCCCTCAATTACAAGTGGCTTTAACATGGCACGGGCTGCGTAAATGGCAGCCGTCAAACCTGCAGGACCAGAACCGATAATTACCACCTTATAGCGCTTCTCCTCTGCCATAATCCCTCCTTTTCCTATTTTTTCCGTCAGCGCACCGTCTTCTTTTGATGCGCCAACCAGAAAAAAGTTAATGCAAAAACCATCCCTTTGCCCACTGATTCCCGAGGCCGCCAACGGAACTCACAGTGGACAAGCGTCTTCCAATGCTTCTTTCCTCACCTGCACAGCAGATATGCCGCTACTCCCGCTGTGGCTGCACCGCACCTTGAAGCGAGGGTTCTTCCAGCTTGAACTCCTCAAAAATCCGGCTAACCGCCGGCCAGGAATAGTGGTTGAAAGGCATCATCCGCAGGCCAAAAACTTCACCAAAATGGTCGACCAGACGCCCGATGACGTTTTCTACTGCGGCATGGGCGGCAAACTCCTGCATCGAGCACACCCCTTTATCCGGAATCCCGCACGGGACAATGTAACCAAAAAACCGCAGATCGGTACGGACATTCAGTGCAAAGCCGTGCATGGTTACCCACTGGCGAATTCGGATGCCGATGGCCGCGATTTTTGCATCACCCACCCACACGCCGGTTAGACCCTCGGTGCGGCCGGCCTTGATGCCATATTCCGCCAGCGTACGGATAATCGCTTCCTCCAGCTGCCGCAGATACCAGTTAATGTCGCGCCGGATCTCCCGAAGATCCAGAATAGGATACCCTACCAGCTGTCCCGGTCCATGGTAGGTGATGTCTCCTCCGCGGTCGGTCTCAAATAGCTCCACACCCTGATTCCGCAACCATGCTTCCTGAACGCGCAGATGCTTGGGTGTCCCACTTTTCCCGATGGTGATGGTGTGCGGGTGCTGAAGCAACAGCAAAACATGCGGAATTTCACCGGTAATCCGTGCTTCTTGAAGCCTTTTTTGGAGTTTCCAGGCCTGCCCGTAAGGGACCTCACCCAAATAGCGGTAAACACAGATTTCCGGCTTCTTTCTTGCCACCATCGTTGCCCGTTTCCTCTGGCGGATATTTTTCACCTAAATTAGAATATGTCTCAATTTTAATCCAGACAAATAAAAAACCCCGGAAGGGTTGCGATTTCTCCTTCCAGGGCTCTCTGCCTATACTTCCATAATCTCTTTTTCTTTGATCTTCAAAAGCTCATCAATCTTTTCAATGTAGGAATCCGTCAGTTTTTGAATATCGTCCAGCTGGCGGTGAGCTTCGTCCTCCGAAATTTCGTGGTTTTTCTCCAGCTTTTTTATTTTGTCGTTGGCATCACGGCGGATGTTACGGATGGCCACGCGCCCCTCTTCAGCCAGCTTATGAACCAGACGTACCAGATCTTTGCGCCGTTCTTCAGTAAGAGGTGGAATGGGAATCCGAATCACCCGACCATCATTGGTTGGGTTCAGTCCCAGATCGGAGCTCCGTATCGCCTTTTCAATGGGACCGATCATGTTTTTGTCCCAGGGTTGAACCGATAGCAAACGTGGTTCGGGAACTGTGATATTTGCAACCTGATTAATGGGCACCTGTGTTCCGTAGTATTCAACTTTAATGCCATCCAGCAGCTCGGCTGTCGCTTTGCCGGTTCGGATTTTGGCTAACTCAGCACGAACCGCTTCCACGGATTTTTTCATCCGCTCTTCAGCGTCTTTGTAAATCGGGCTCTTTTGCATGGCCATCACCTGTCACTTTGGTTCCTATCTCCTCTCCCAAAATAATGCGCCGGAAATTCCCCGGCTGCGTCATATTAAAAACGAGTATGGGAAGATTGTTTTCCATGCACAGGGTTACGGCTGTCATGTCCATAACCTTCAACCCTCGGCGTACCACCTCCAGGTAGCTGATCTCCCGGAATTTCACCGCATTGGGATCTTTTTCGGGATCTGCCGAGTAGACGCCGTCTACCTTTGTCCCTTTCAGAATGGCATCTGCCTGAATTTCGATGGCCCGCAATGCCGCCGCGGTATCCGTAGAAAAATAGGGACTGCCCGTCCCCGCTGCAAAAATGACAATGCGCCCCTTTTCCAGATGCCGGATGGCACGCCGCCGGATAAACGGTTCGGCAATGGCCTCCATATGAATTGCCGATTGAATCCGCGTGGTAATCCCCAGCCGTTCCAGGTAATTTTGCAGGGCCAGTGAATTGATCACCGTTGCCAGCATTCCCATCTGATCGGCCAGCACACGGTCAAATCCTTGGGCACTGGCTGAAAGACCGCGGAAGATATTCCCCCCACCGATGACCACCCCGATCTGAACACCCAGCTGAAAAACGTCTTGAATCTCGTGGGCAATGAATTTGACAACGCCAGCGTCTATTCCAAACTCCTTCTTGCCCATGAGGGCTTCGCCGCTGAGCTTCAGAAGAATGCGCTGGTAAACCGATTTCTCCATCCTTTTTACTCTCCCCAAAAAACGAATACCCAATATGAAACATATTGGGTATTCGCTTTATCCGACTTTATTCACCAAGTTGATACCGCACAAATCTCCGGATGACAATATTTTCGCCAATTTTCGCCCGGATTTCATTCAGCATATCTTCCACCGTGCGGTCCGGATCGCGGATATAGGCTTGCTCCAACAGGCAGACCTCCTGGTAAAATTTTTCCAGTTTGCCCTGGGCAATTTTATCTACGATGTGATCCGGCTTTCCAGACTCTTTTGCCTGACTTCGGTAAATTTCCAGCTCTTTTTCGATGACTTCCTGCGGAACCTGGTCGCGGGAAACGTACTGCGGATTGGCCGCCGCAACCTGCATCGCCATATTGCGCACAAACTGGCGGAACTCGTCATTCCGAGCCACAAAATCCGTCTCGCAGTTAATCTCAATGAGCACCCCGATCCGGTTTCCAGGATGGATGTAGGCATCAATCACACCTTCTTTGGTCTCCCGGCCGGCCCGCTTCTGCGCAGCTGCCACTCCGCGCTTCCGCAAAATCTCAATTGCTTTCTCAAAATCGCCGTCGGCCTCCTGAAGGGCCGTCTTGCAGTCCATAATTCCAGCTCCGGTCTTCTCCCGTAGCTCTTTGACCATCTCAGCCGTTACTGCCATCGTTTCTTGCTCCTTTCTTTTCCCGTTTACCCCAGCTCCAGGTACTAAAAAGCACTCGTAATGAGTGCTTTTCAGAATACCGGAATGGAGCGTGTCCTGTTTATCCTTCAGATTCTTCTTCTTTCTGCGATTCTACCACTTCCTCTTCTTTTGGTTCGGCTTCAATTTCGGCCTCGTGCATACCTTCCAGAATGGCATCCACAAAGGCGTGTGTAATTAAACCGATAGATTTAAATGCGTCGTCATTGGCCGGAATGGGATAATCGATCTCGTCCGGATCGCAGTTGGTATCCACAATGGCAAAAACGGGGATGCCAAGCTTGCGGGCCTCTGCTACAGCAATGGCTTCTTTCTTGGGATCCACAATGTAAAGGGCTCCAGGCAAAATGGTCATGTCTTTGATTCCACCCAGAAGCTTTTCCTTTTTCTCCCGCTCGCGCTCCAGCCGCAGCACCTCCTTCTTGGTCAGCTTTTCATACGTGCCATCGACGCTCATTTTCTCAAGGTTTTTCAGCCGCTTGATACTCTTTTTGATGGTGGAAAAGTTGGTAAGGGTCCCACCCAGCCACCGTTCCGTCACATAGTACATGCCGCAGCGTTCTGCTTCGGTGCGAATGATATCTTTGGCCTGCTTTTTGGTTCCCACAAACAGCACCTTTTCCCCGCGACGGACGATAGGCTTGATAGCCTCAAACGCCACATTCAGGGCTTCCAGGGTCTTTTTGAGGTCAATTATGTGGATCCCGTTTTTTTCCATGAAGATATATTTTTTCATTTTGGGATTCCACTTGCGGGTAAGATGCCCGAAGTGGGCTCCCGCCATCAGCAGCTGTTCCAAAAGGATCTCCGGCATTCACACACTCCTATGCTTGATTTCCAACGTTCCCCATTAACGCTTCGAATACTGGAACCGCTTGCGGGCTTTGGGCCGTCCGTATTTCTTACGTTCTACCATGCGCGGATCGCGGGTAAGAAAACCCGCGCGGCGCAAGGGCACACGCAGATCCTCATTGACCTTGGTCAGAGCACGGGCAATGCCCAGCCGCAGCGCTCCCGCCTGACCNGACAGCCCTCCTCCGCGGACGGTCGCGTACACGTCATATTTCCCGAGGGTTTCCGTTACCTGGAAGGGCTGCTCAATAATCATCTTCAAGGTTTCGCGCTTGAAGTATTCCAGAGGATCTTTGCCATTTACCACAATTTGCCCGTTTCCGGGCGAAAGCCAAACCCGTGCAACCGATTCTTTCCGGCGTCCTGTTGCGTAATATCGCTCGTCCTTCATCGAGTTACTCCCTCAACCTTAAGCTTCCAGTTCCAACGGCTCCGGTTTCTGCGCCTGGTGCGGATGATCCGGACCGGCGTAAACACGCAGTTTCTTCATCATTTTCCGGCCCAGGCGGTTCTTGGGCAGCATTCCCCATACCGCATGCTCAATAACCCGTTCCGGATGTTCGCGTCGCATCTTTTCGGCTACAATCTCTTTCAGCCCGCCGGGATAGCCGGAATGACGGTAATACACTTTCTGTTCCCATTTTCTGCCGGTCAGCCGCACCTTTTCCGCATTGATCACAATCACGTGATCGCCCGTATCCACATGAGGCGTATAAATCGGCTTATGTTTGCCGCGCAGAATCCGGGCAATCTGGCTTGCCAGTCGGCCCAGCACTTTCCCCTCAGCATCAACGATGTACCACTTACGCTGAACCTCTTCCTTCTTCGCCGAATAGGTTTTCAATGCTAACTCCTCCGTACAACGTTTTTATGTTCAAACGTACTCCTTCCCCGAATATGAAGCCCTAAAATGTAATAATTTTTCAAAGGGCTGTCAAGATTTTGTTCAGTTTGTTATGGAATGATTTTCTTCACAATTTTCGCATCGGACATCCCATCGGGCCCCACCGGCAGGATTCCCCGTATCCCGTTTTCAAAGTGGAAAAATCGGTAAATGCCTTGCGGCCATTTTCCGAATTTTTCCCACGGCATATTGATACTATTCACAGCCAATCCGTAGAATTCACCCCGGCAAGCCCTCTTCTTCCGCCGTTTGTTCTTTAGCCTCTTANACCCTATTTCCTGAACNCCCCAACATTTCCGGAAAACGCCATTTTCGCCACCANTCGCCAGTCCGTTTTTTTCAGTCCGGGCGGGAACATGCCCCAGACCCATTCTCTATTTCCTCTTTCGACAGCTCCAAAAACCGCATTTCCGACAAGCCTCTTGTGGCCATCCTCCCTACCAATCCCAGCGACCGGCTGTCTGACACACCTTTTGGAGATCAGATTTTTTGNGCGGAACAGGAACCGCTCTACGGGAACATCCANTCCGTTTGAACCGACGGCCATGGTTAAATCACGGCCGGGTTACCGCACTGCACTTTCTTCCACCCGGAACCTGGACATCGCCTTCAAGGGCAGATCGTGCGTCGCCAAAAAAGGCCAGAATTCGCGGTACCAAGTCAAATGAACCCGCCGGGCATCGCCAAAACCGCTCCGCAAAGCATCGCCCCTAACCCCGTTCCCAGCGAACTTCTATCTGTGAAGTCGTTTGCTGATGTTCTTGCCGATCAAAATCTCCTGAAAGCGCCAGTAGCTTGAAAGAATTGATCTCGAAAGCTAAAGAGACCCGGAAAGCCCGGATCTCCCTGCCGCACCCCCAGAACAGTTCCTCAATGGGTAGCAGCGGTGTTTCTCTCCGGTAACCGGTCGCTGTGGAGTGTTTTTCCTGCGGAAACAAAGACTTGGCCCGCTCCGCGCATACGGGAATGTGTGGGCAGACCGGATCGCGGATCGGCACAAACCGAACGGTACAAGGTATGAGTCTGAAGCACATAAAGGTTGCCGCAGGTTTCTTTTTTGGACTGATCCTTCGTTTTGCCGGTTGTGCTTTCTCCCTTCAACCACTGTGCTTGTGAATAGATTGACCGACCTCCACCGCCTCTCTGGAACCGGGGCAGCCAAGAACCTGATGATGCGGGCCCTCCGCCCGGGAGGGAGAATGCTGCTTCCGCCAATTCATTCCGGACTCGAAAAACAACCGGGGGGATTCCCCGTATCCTTAAACAAGGTTCTGCGCCAGATCGCTCCCAATTTTTCTCCGCAGCTTCCCCTTTGCCCGAAACGGCTTCTGCGGAATTCATCCACACGCGCCTGCCTCAGCGGAAGCAA
>MTOL01000078.1 GCA_002011685.1 Deferribacteres bacterium JdFR-76 | reverse complement strand
AGATGCGGCTGGCCGGTCTGATTCAAAAGCCGCGCTACGGCCCAGCCGCCCTGCCGGCAAAGGTACTCGTGCGCATGGCCACTATACAGGGGGCCCGGACATTGCATATTGATAAAACCGCAGGGACACTGCAACCGGGAATGAGCGCCGACCTGATTCTGGTGGATCTGTCCCAGCCGGAAACAGAGCCTTCGCTTTCCTGGGACGAAGATGCCCTTTGCGCACAGCTGGTTTACGCAACACCTGCCAGCAGCGTCCGCACTGTTATCGCCAGCGGCANGCTTCTGATGCACGAGCGCAAGGTTCTGGTTCTGGATGAAACCGAAACCGTAGCCCGCGCCCGGGAAGAATTGCGTTACCTGCTTCAGAGGGCCCAGCTAACCTGACCCACACGAAACTATTCCTTGACTTTTTGCATCCAGGCTATTTTAATAAAGTCAGCACACTTGCTGTGCAACATACCCGATTGGCCGGCGGGAGGCAAAGCTTGCCCGCTTTCGCAAACTGCGACAAACCGTAATCCACAGAACCGGGAGGAAAGATGTTACAGCAGCTGGAACAGATCATCCGGGTTGCCCAGGGTGAGGCATACGGAGATCTGCTGATCAAAAATGGCAAGCTGGTGAATGTTTATTCCGGAGAAATTGTGGAAGCCGATGTGGTGACGTGCGGCGAGCGCATCGCTGGAGTGGGAAAAGGGTACAAAGCCAAAGAGGTGATCGATCTAAAAGGAGCCTATCTGGCGCCGGGCTTTATTGACGGCCATGTGCATATCGAGAGCTCGATGGTATCGGTGCCAGAATTCGCCCGTGCAGTTGTGCCCCTAGGCACCACCTCGGTAATCGCTGATCCCCATGAAATCGCCAACGTACTGGGCTACGAAGGAATCCGCTATATGCTGGATTCCAGCAAATTTAACCCGCTCAATGTATTTTTCATGATGCCCTCCTGCGTCCCTGCCACCCGGCTGGAAACCTCCGGCTCCAACCTGCGGGCGTTCGAAATCTATCCGCTTCTGCGGGAAAAATGGGTGCTCGGCCTGGGTGAAGTCATGAATTTTGTAGGTGTTTTGCAGCGCGACGAAAACCTGCTGGACAAAATTCAGATTTCGGCTGAAAAGCGCATAGACGGGCATGCTCCCGGCCTTTCCGGAAAAGCCCTGAACGCATATGTGGCCACCGGGATCGGTTCCGATCACGAATGTACGACGGTGGAAGAAGCCCGTGAAAAGCTTC
Organism: Deferribacteres bacterium JdFR-76; assembly: GCA_002011685.1. Classification (GTDB taxonomy): domain Bacteria; phylum Zhuqueibacterota; class JdFR-76; order JdFR-76; family JdFR-76; genus JdFR-76. Next base: position 5,338 of record MTOL01000078.1, on the reverse strand, counting down.
GCCTGGGCATGTATATTATGATCCGCGAAGGAACGTTCATCAAAAATCTGCGGGATCTCCTTCCCCTTGTTACCCCGGAAAACAGCCGTCGCTGCTGCTTCTGTACCGACGACCGGCATCCCAATGACATCTTGGAAGAAGGGCATATTAACTTCATGATTAAAACGGCCATCGAATACGGCATCGATCCGGTCACAGCCATCCGCATGGCCACTCTGAACACGGCCGAATACTTCGGCCTGCGCCAGCACGGCGGTATCAAACCGGGCAACTTTGCCGACATGGTCTCCTTTACCAATTTCAAGCAGTTTCAGATCCGACACGTATTCCGCAACGGCAAGCTGGTGGCTCTGGATGGTGAACCGATCATCGAGCCCCCAATTCGGCCAGAGGCCACCATCCGTTCCACCGTAAATATCAAATGGTTGCAGGGAGATGAATTCACCATTCCGGCCCGCGGCAAGAAAGCGAGGATCATCGGCCTGATCGAAAATCAGGCCCTGACGCAAAAACTCATTGAAGAGGCTCCCATCCGGGATGGCAAAGTGGTATCTGACCCGGAACGCGATCTCCAGCGCCTCTACGTTATTGAACGGCACAATGCTACCGGCAACATCGGCAAAGGTCTGGTAAAAGGATTCGGCCTGAAGCGGGGAGCCATCGCGTCATCCATCGCCCATGATGCCCACAACATCATCGTGGTGGCCCATTCCGATGAGGAAGCCATGAAGGCGGTTATTCAGATCAACAAAATGGGCGGTGGGATCGCCGTTGTGGAAGGCGACCGTGTGCTGGAAGCCCTGGAATTGCCCATCGGCGGTCTGATGTCCAAACTCCCGCTGGAAGAAGTCAGCCACCGTACGGAAAAGCTGATCCAGGCCTCCCGCCGCCTGGGCTGCCGGGTGAAAGATCCCATCATGGCATTGAGCTTCCTTTCCCTGGCTGTTATCCCGGAACTGAAACTAACCGACCGCGGCCTTGTAGATGTGGAAAAACAGGAATTTGTTGACCTGTTTGTCAGATAGGCAGCGGCGCGACCCAGCCGGCCCTCCTGTTTTCGGGACGCCGTTTAAATCCAAAGCCATATGTTCCGGAACTCTACCAGCCCTGTCTGCCCGGGAAAGTGGTACACCGGGATCTCCTTCGGCCCCGGAAACCGGCCGGATATGCTGCAGCAGAGTAACAATGTTGAACAGGTCGTTGAAAATTGCCACATTTTCTTGAATTCCTCGAATTTTTCTTATTTCTTATTGTCCTGCCTTCGTGCAGGGAACTCGAACCGCAAAGAACGGAAAGCAGATATCATGGGCAAACCCTGGTGGATTCGGGCACGGGTCTACCGCTGGTTTCGGAAGGTTTTTCCGATCAGCAGATTTTACCGGTCTGAATGCGAGCGGATTCAGGATCTCCTGGAGCTGATTGAAAACCACCCGCAGCGCATTCTTGACCTGGGCACGGGAATTGGAGAGTCACTTTCGCTTTTGCCAGACAGCTCCCTGCGCGTTCAGCTGGACCGATCGCGGCACATGCTAAAACAGGCACCAAACAATCCGAATGACCGAAAAATTCAGGGCGACATTCTGCATCTTCCCTTTAAATCGGAACAATTCGACCTGATCACCTGCATCGGCACGAGTGAGTACATCCGTGAAAAAGACATACTGCTGCAGGAGGCCTACCGGGTTCTGAAGGACGGCGGGTACCTTCTCATCACTTTTTCGCCGCCCAACATCTACAACCGTTTACGGAATCTGCTGGGCAAACGGATCTACACCCTCTCCGGTTCCAAAGCGCACGATCTGGCGGCCGCATACCAGTTCTTTATCGTCCGGGCTTACCGGACCACCATGCAATCTCAGTACCTTCTGCAAAAAACGGTATTCCACCTGGAAAACGATCCGGCGCGGCTGTAGCATCGGGAGCCCGTTATTCCTCCCTGTCCATTCAGGTTATCGCCAACCCGTTATCCTGCCGATTTTGGAAGGCCGTTCCGAATAACTTTCTCCATCGCTGAGATAAACCGATCGATCTCTTCCAGGGTTGTGTAGACATTGGGTGAAACCCGGATTCCTTCAAACTCGGGATGCTTGATGCTGGTAACGATGATGCGATGCCTCTTCCAGAGATATCCGGCCAGCTTCCGGGAATCGATGCCATCAATCTGAACGGTGGCAATTCCACAGGAGAATTCCGGCCGGAGGCTGGTATGTAAACGCACCCGATCGAAAGAGGCCAGGTATTTGGCCCACCGGTCGCGCAAATACCGCAGGCGCGCTTCTTTGCGCTTTGGACCAATTCCAAGGTGAAACGTAAGGGCTTCGGCAATGCCCAGATAATTGGCTGCGGGATGGGTTCCAATTTCCTCGAATTTCCGGATATCGTCTTCCATTCCCTCAGGAGCCGCCATCAGCGGCCAGATGCTGCGGATTTTATCCTTTCTCACATACAAAAGACCGGTCCCGTGCGGCGCGCAGAGCCACTTGTGCAGGCTTGTCGCGTAATAATCACAGTCCAGATCGGGGGCGGTAAACGCAAAGTGGGCAAAGGAATGAGCTCCGTCCACAAAAACAGGGATCCCGTGTTTGCGACCCAGCCGAACAATCTCTTTCACCGGCATAATTTGTCCGGTCAGGAAAATAACATGGCTGATCATGATCACGCGGGTCCGCGGTGTAATGTTTTCTTCAAACAGGCGAACAATTTCCTGCATGTCTTCTGCCGGTGTGGGTATGGAAATCTGACGGAGAACGATACCATCCCGCTTCTGCCGCTGCAGCCAGGTGTTAATCATTCGCGGGTAATCCTGGTTCGTGGTCAGCACTTCATCTCCAGGCTGAAGATCGATACCAAATTGCAGGGTTTCCATTCCTTCGGATGTGTTTCGGGTTAACGCAATCTCTTCAGGATCGCAGCGGAAATAGCGGGCCAGCCGCCTCCGAACGCCCTCTCGCTGCGGCTCCAGAACCTTCCACATAGTATAGACAGGAGCCTTGTTGGAATAGTCCAGATGGCGCTTCATGGCGTCCTGCACGATGGCCGGTGAAGGACTGACGCCGCCATTGTTCAGGTTCACCAGGCTCCGGTCTACTGTAAAAGCCTGCTGTACCTGAAACCAGAAACCCTCATCCCTGGCAATTTCTTCCGGCGTCCCTTCTGCGCGTGCCAGCTCAGCCAAAACTTGCCGGACCCCCGAAACATTCAGGGCAGCTGCCGCAACCCCTGCGACAGCAGGCCGATAAAGCATACCCAAAAACTGCCGACGGTTGTACATGGCCTCCCTCCCTTTTCGTCATTCAAATGGCCAGGAAATAGATGGGCTTGGATCGGTCAAAAATTCAGCCCCCTTTTCAGTAATCACCATCACATCTTCCAGCCGGATGCCAAACTCACCGTAGAGATAAATGCCGGGCTCATTGGTAAAGGTCATCCCGGCCTCCAGCTTTACTGAATTGCCCTGTACCAAATACGGCCATTCATGCCCATCCATACCGATGCCGTGTCCCAGGCGGTGGGTAAAATACCGGTAACCGGGACCAAATCCCGCTTTCTCGATGACATGCCGCGCAGCGCCGTCTACCTCGCCACAGGATCTCCCTGGAATTGCCGCCTGGAGTGCCGCTTCCTGAGCGCGGTGCACCGCCTCCCAAACCCGCATCTGGCGGTCGGTGGGCTTCCCAAAAACAAAACTCCGGGTAACATCTGAACGGTATCCATTGAGGGAACAGCCGCCATCCACCAGCACCACCATGCCCTCTCGCAGCTTCTGGCGCTTGCTTGTCCCGTGCGGAAACGCGGCATTGGGACCGTGCAACACCAGAGCTCCCCCGGAAACACCCCTTTTCCGGAACTCGGCACGAATGAGTCCCGCTACCTGATCTTCCGTCATCCCTTCGCGGATCCTGCGCAGGGCAGTGCGGTAAACATCCAGGGTCAGGCGGTTGGCCGCCCGCATGATGGCAACCTCTTTCTCGGATTTTATTCCGCGGCACCGGTGAGTTACCGGGTCTCCGCTGACCAGACGCAATTGCGGCGCTGCTTTCGCAAGTCCGTCCACTTCAAAAAACCGAACCGTTTCTTCCACTCCCACTGTACCCGTCCGGAGTCCAAGATCTGCCAGAACCCGGGCCACCAGGCGGAAAGGCGATTCGTGCTCCTGCCAGACCCGTATATCGGCACCTGGCCCTGTCCGTTCACGGGCCCGCATTTCCTCAAATGCTGGACAAATAAACACCGGAGCACCCCGCCTTGGGAGCACCATGGCAAACAGCCGCTCACTCCGTCCCCAGCGGACACCGCTGAAATAGGCCAGCGACGTTCCTCCAGTAAGATACAGGGCATCAATGCCGCTCTCCCCCATTAACTGCCGGGCCCTTTCCTGCCGCTGAAGGTAATCTTCCGCAGAAATCTTCGGAACACCGTCCAGAAAAGGGCTGGATGGCCGGTCCTTCAGTGAATCTCTCTCCGGCTGTGCCGCTTCCAGTTTTGCAACCCCCGCTGCTCCAGCTACCCCCCACAGGGCTGTTCGGAGCCACTTGCGACGCGTCAACATCTCCGCTTCCTCTCCTCTGTTTTGTCAGCAATTTACCGATCAGCCGGCGCAAAAGCAAGGAGATTGTTCGCTCCCTTTGCAATCCTGCCCGTGGCTATTGCGTTTGCAACTCCTCTGAATTTTTCATACAATGATCCCGGAAAAAACCTCTAAAGCGAATAAAGAACAGACATGGAGGGTACCAGTTTACGATGAAAGAGGACCAAACAGCAATGATGAACGAACAAAGCCATCCAAAATCGGAGGAACAGGAAGCATCTTACCGCTGCATGAACGAAGAACAGATGTTTGCCATTATCGCAGAAGAAATGCACCTCCGGCCCGAGCAGGTAAAAAACACCGTGGAACTGCTGGACCAAAACAATACCGTTCCCTTTATTGCACGGTACCGCAAAGAAGTTACCGGCAAGTTGAATGAAGAACAGATCCGGCAGATTCAAACGCACATTCAGTACCTCCGCAATCTGGAAGAGCGGAAGCAGACGGTACTGAAGACCATAGATGAACAGGGCAAGCTAACTGAGGAGCTGCGGCAGCGCATCTGTGCGGCCAAAAAACTGCAGGAAGTGGAAGATCTTTACCTGCCCTACAAGCCAAAACGGAAGACCCGAGGAACCGTGGCCAGAGCCCGCGGTCTTGAGCCTCTGGCGCGGTTGATCTGGGAACAAAAAACCGAAGAAGGCCGTCCTGAAGAGCTGGCTCTCCCGTTTGTCAACGAAGAAAAAGAGGTGCCAACCGTAGAAGATGCCCTGCAGGGCGCCCGGGATATCGTCGCGGAAATGGTTTCCG
>MTOL01000243.1 GCA_002011685.1 Deferribacteres bacterium JdFR-76 | reverse complement strand
ACAAACATCAGCAAAAAACCAACCAATCCCAAAATGAACCTGACCATTGTTCACATCCCGTTCATCTGTGCCTGACCACCTGCCTTCCGCTTTTCCCGTGTTAGTCCCCTTCGGATAGGCCGGGTCATCCGGCTTTAAAAAAATTATTCCAGTTGCTCCACCCCTTCTTGCCTCACAACTTCAATGGCCCCAAAGGGACATTCCCTGGCACACGTCAGGCAGCCTGTACAGCGGCCGGATATCGGTTCTGGATAAGCCATTTCCCGTTCCATGCGGATAGCCCCAAAGTCACATACATCATAGCAGATACCGCAGCCGGTGCAATTCTCCAGCAAAAGCCGCCACTCCCAGCTCATGCGTTTTCTCCGCCCGGTTTGTTCAACTGGGCCATGGCCCGGACAAACCCGTACACAAATACGCCGATCAGCAGAGGAAAGAAGATGTAAAAACAAAGCTGGTTCAGCTCAAGTCCGCTGGGACTGGCGTTAGAACGCAAATGGCTTTTAACAAATGACCAGAATGGACTGGGATGAAGTTCAAGATACTCGCCGCTGGGCGCCTCCATAACCAGAGCAAAACCGATGACATTTATCACATTCGCTATTGCCATCAGCCAAAGTGCCCGGCGAAAGGCCGTATGCCCCGGCCGGTGTCCACCGTGAAACAGGCGGATCACCAGCGCAAGAGCAAACAGGACGGTAGCCAGAGGGATGAAAGGGACCGCTACCTTAATGTCTGCCATAATGTCCGGATTGAGTACAAAAAACCCGACCAGAACCACAAAAACCAGAAGCAGGTCCACCACCAGAACCGTTACCAGGTCCCAAATTTCCAGGGAAACCCGCAGGGACAGATAGGCGCGCAAGTTCCGGTAGTAGGCCTGCACCAGGGCCATTCCCAATGCCACAACGCCCAGAATAATGGAAATGTTTAGCAATGTTTGCAGGGTCCAGATCTCCAGCGCTTTACTGATCTCATGTGCCGTCATCACAACCTCCCCGGTGAAGTATCACATCTCCTCTTCATTTTCTGACCATCCCGGCAGAATAATCCGGAACGTACTGCCAACTCCCACTTCGCTTTCCAGTTCGATCCGCCCGCCGTGTACTTCGGCGGCCCATTTGGCGATGGAGAGCCCCAGTCCCGTTCCTCCCATTTCCCGGGAGCGGCTTTTGTCCACCCGGTAGAACCGCTCGAAAATTTTCTCCCGGTGCTCGGGCGGAATTCCGGGTCCTTTGTCTCTCACATCGATCCGTACAAATCCATTTTCTGCCTGCTGCACTTTCACCCGGATCACCTCGCCTTCAGGAGAATATTTGATGGCATTGTCGATGATATTGACCAGCATCTGGCGGAAGATGAGCCGGTCCACATCGGCCCGCAGGGATCCGTCGCCGCACACAGCAATAAATTGCCGCTTCTCCTCTGCCAGGGCCTGCATCATATCCACAATTTGGTTCACCTCTTTCAGAAGAGGGATGGTTTCCTTTTTTAGCTGAACCTGTGCGGCATCGGCTCGGGTCAGTAGCAGCAGGTTGTCCACCAGACGGTTCAGCCGGTTTACCTCTTCCAGCATGCTCCCGATGATTTCCCGGTATTCGTGCGGCAGTTTGGCATCCTGAAGGCCCACTTCGCCCACGCTACGGAGGGCCGTCAGCGGTGTGCGCAGTTCGTGAGCGGCATCGGAAGTGAAGCGGCGCAGCTGTTCAAAGGCGCGCTGTATGCGGTCCAGCATGGAATTGATAACTAGCGCCAGCCGTCCCAGTTCATCATGAGGATTGGCCACAGGAAGGCGTTCGTTCAGGTTCTCAGCGCTAATCTGGCGCGTTTTCTGGGTCATCCAGTCGATGGGCCGCAGCAGGCGACGGGCCATTACATTGCCACCGGCCAGCGAAAGGGCAATCACAATAAAAAAAGCCACCCCCATAAAGGTGGCTACTTTTTTCACTTCGGCCCAGATTTCATCTTCGCCGCGGGCAATCCGGATAAAGAAACGGCGGCCTTCCAGATTTAGCGTACCACTCAGCTGTCGGGTTTTCTGGCCGTTTTTCAGTCGAACTGACGTAAACGCGATGGGCAGCAGGAATGCAGATGCCGCGGGCGGGGGCCCCAGGGTCAAATCGCCGGTGGACCGGCTCTGGTAGATCAGCTTACCTTCTGCTGACCACACTTCAAACCAGCGGTCATGCAGCTCCGGGTCCGATGGTTCCGGAAACACCACCCGGTTCTGCTCATCAATTTCAATCAGGCGTTCGATAATTTCGTAATCTTCGGCCAGCAGATCATCCAGCTCGCCGGTGAGTTTCCAGTAGAGCCCTCCCAGAGACAGAAAGGCGAACAGCAGAATCACCAGCGTAAGAATAAGGGTATACCAGAGTGTCAGGCGCGTCCGGATGTTTTTCGGACGGAACCGCATTACGGAGCAACCTCACTCAGCATGAACCCAACCCCCCGGATGGTGTGCAGCAGCTTTTTGGCAAAAGGCTGATCGATCTTCCGCCGCAACCGCGCAATGTGCACGTCAATCACATTGTCCAGTGGGGTGGCCCGCAAGGTTTCATGCCAGACATCCCTGGCCAGCATCTCCCGGGAAACAATCTGGCCGCGATGGCGCATCAAATACTCCAGCAGCTCAAATTCACGAAGCGTCAGCTGAATTTCCTTCCCGCGGCGCGTCACCTTCCGTGTCACAAGGTCCATCTCAAGGTCCCCCACGCTGAGCCGCAGGGTTTTTTCCTCTCGCCCGCGGCGCAGCAGGGCCCGGATCCGCGCCAGCAGCTCCGGGAACGCAAAAGGCTTGATCAGGTAATCATCGGCACCGCTATCCAAACCTTCGACACGGTCCTCCACGGCGTCCTTCGCCGTCAAAATGAGCACCGGAGTCCGGATCCCTTTCTGTCGTACCGTTTTCAGGATCTCAATGCCATCGCGGCCAGGCAACATCCAGTCCAGAATAACAAGGTCGTAAGTTTGCTGGTTCAGCAGGAAAAAACCTTCTTCCCCCGTAAAGGCCAGATCCACCGTGTAGCCTTCGTGCTCCAGCCCCTCCTTCAGCGCATTGGCAACCTTTACTTCATCCTCAATAACCAGAATCCGCATGGCCATCCCGCCCTCCCTTGTTCGGCATATATTTAGCGATTCTACCCCGGAAATGCAACTTAAGAGTTCCTGAATTTTTTGTAAGGGAAATTCCGTTTTGAAAAACATCGGGGAATGCCGCTCCGGCTCCGTGCAAATTTCCCGGCAGCCCCTTGTCTCGGGCGGAAATCAAGCGGGAAAAGCTGCGGATTGCCCCCAAAGTGTCGGCAGGAAAAAATCCGAACCCTTCAAAAAGCCCCACGTGCCCGTTTCGGACCGCCTGAGGGATCCGGATCGCAGAAAGCATACAGAACCGGTCACCCGTATGGCTGGATCATACGGAAAAAAAGCGGCATTGGCCGGGATGCAAGGACGTGGATAGCGGAGGTCCTACTCAGACTCGCGCCGGAGGTGCCCCAGGCGATCCACCCAGCTTCTGGCAAACGCGGAAAGCGGCCGGTCTTTCCCGGCATTCAGCAAATCGAACTTGAGGATGAGTTCCGCCAGACGGGTCTGGCATTCCTGGCAGGTTTCCAGGTGAGCCTCTTCTTCAGCAGGAAGGCTTTCGCCAAATTCCGGATCCAGAAGAAAAGCCTGAAGCAACGCTTCATCCAGATGTTTATCGGTACCGCTCACGGTCATTCAGCCCCTCGGTAAATAAAAATGGCCCGTCTATCGGGCCTTCTGTGGGCGATACTGGACTCGAACCAGTGACCTCTGCGATGTGAGCGCAGCGCTCTGACCAACTGAGCTAATCGCCCATTGGACACAAAAAATTTAATCCAAGCGCCCCTTCTTTTCAAGAAAAATTTGAGCCAGACCGGTCTTTCTCTGCCTGCTACCCCTGCAGCGATTCCAGATATTCGCGCACCTCTTTTGCGTGAATTTCAGGTTTGACCTTATTAAATACCCTGATAATTTTGCCCGTTTCATCGATCACGAAGGTCACCCGGAAGACTCCGATGTAGGTACGGCCGTAGCGCTTTTTTTCGCCAATCACCCCGTAGGCTTCACATACGCGGCCTTCCGGATCGCTGAGAAGCGGAAAATTCAGCTGGTATTTTTCCTTGAATTTTTTATGTGACTGGACAGAGTCGCGGCTTACACCCAGCACCACCACATCTTCGTCGAATTTAGGCATTTCGTCCCGGAACGAACAGGCCTCCTTTGTGCAGCCGGGCGTGTTATCTTTGGGATAAAAATAAAGAACAACCTTTTTTCCCCTGAAATCTGACAACCGCACCGTTTTGCCCGCATCTGAAACCAGCTCAAAATCCGGTGCCTGGGTTCCCTCTTTCAGCATAGCGTGTCTCCTTCCGACTTATGATTTTGCCCTGCTGCCCTAACCGAGCTTTCTGCGTTTCACATCCAGTACATTCCAGTCCCCCGCTTTCAACTGCTGTAGATCGGATTCCGGCAAGACAGTTCCCCGCTTCATCAGCATTTCTGCAGCGACGGCCATGCGGTTATCGCCGATAAAAATCCCCCCTAAAAGACGGCCGTCAGCGTGAACCAGCTTACGGTATGCCCGACCGTCTTCGGATTTCCAGATCACCTCTTCCTCTCCCGGACGGGTCGCCTGAAACTGTCCCAGAGAAGAAAGCTCCAGATCCAAGACTTTCAGCACAGTAGAAACCACGGATCCCTTGTATTCGCGGCTTTGCCCACCGGCATTTATGCCGGCAATTCGCCCCTGTTCGACACTTGGAAGCCATAGCCCGTAAATCCGCCCCCGATGTTCTACCGCATCACCTGCTGCATAGATGGCCGGATCGGACGTCTGCAGATAATCATTTACCACAATGCCTTTTTTGACCTGCAAACCTGCCTCTTCCGCCAGGCTCACCTCCGGCCAGATCCCAACCGAGAGCACCACCAGATCCACGGGAATTCGTTCTCCACTACGCAGCCTTACCCCTTCCACCCGCGGACCGCCCTCAATCTCCACCACATCAGCATGCAGATGGACAACGATACCGCGTTCTTCCACTAAACGCTGAACCACAGCGGATCCGGATTCGTCCAGTTGTCTGGGCATGAGGCGCCGCGACAGCTCGAACACATGCGTTTCCAGTCCCCGCTTGGCAAAAGCTGCGGCAATCTCCAGCCCCAGTACGCCGCCACCTATAACCGCCACCCGGCTGCAGCCAGGAAGATATTCCAGAATTCGATCCGCATCGTCGAGGCTGCGCAGGGTGAATACACCATCTTTCTCCTCGCCCACCAGAGGCGGCCGGAAAGCGGAGGCCCCCAGGCAGAGAATTAGCCGATCGTAGCGACACACATCATCCTGAGTCAGAATTTTGCGCTCTTCGGGAATGATCTCCGTAACCTCCTGCCCCAAAAATTGCCGGATCTGATGTTCCTCGTACCAGGAATCCGGGTAAACGAACAGTTCTTCCCGATTTTTCTGCCCAGCCAGGTAAGAGGTGAGGAACAGCCGGGAATAAAACGGGTACGGTTCACGGGAAAACAGAAAAATTTCTGCCATTTCCAGCTGTTTCCGCACTGCACGGGCCGCTTCGATACCAGCCGCACCATTCCCGATTATCACAACCCGGCTTACATCTGCGGAAGGTTGGGCAACCAGCGATTCTTCGATTAGTTCAAATTCTTCCTGGCGGGCATCGCAAATGGGGCAAAATTCCGGTGGCTCGTCCCCTTCGTGGACGAACCCGCAAACCTGACATTTCCATCGGTTCATGATTCCCCCGGTGGCTGGGATGAATGGACCGAAGTTTCGGCCGGACGGACAGCCTGTTCTTTCTTGCCATTCAAAATCTCTTCCAGCTCTTCCCGCTCCACAACCTCTTTCTCCAGGAGAGTTTGAGCCAAAAGTTCCAGCCGGTCCCGTTTGTCCGTGAGGATCTTTTTTACTTCGGCGTGGGCTTCCCGGATGATCCGCTGCACCTCCGCATCGATTTCGCTGGCCACCCGCTCGCTGTAGGCGCCCTGCTGCGGCGCGTATTCCTGCCCCAGGAATAGCGGACGATGTTCACCGGAATAATTCACTGGGCCCAGTTTTTCGCTCATCCCGTATTCGGTCACCATGCTGCGGGCAATCTTCGTGGCCCGTTCCAGATCGTTCTGGGCCCCCGTGGACACCTCCCTGAATTTGATTTCCTCCGCGACACGGCCCCCAAGAAGGACCTTCAAGCGCGCTTCCAGTTCCGATTTGGTCATCAGGTAGCGGTCTTCGGTGGGAAGCTGCAGGGTATATCCGAGAGCCGCCACCCCGCGCGGAATGATGGAGACCCGGTGCACCGGATCGGTACCGGGAACACTCATGGCCACAATGGCATGGCCCGACTCGTGATAGGCCACAATTTCCTTTTCGTGCTTGTTCATGATTCGGCTTTTCTTCTCCAGCCCGGCGATGACACGGTCAATCGCTTCTTCCAGCTCTTCCATTCCCACCGCTTTCTTATTCTTCCGGGCTGCCAGGAGGGCTGCTTCATTGATGACATTGGCCAGATCGGCGCCCACAAATCCTGGTGTGCGGGCCGCAATAACCCGCAGATCCACG
>MTOL01000313.1 GCA_002011685.1 Deferribacteres bacterium JdFR-76 | reverse complement strand
TCCAGTGTAGGTGTGGCTGAGATCATCCTGACCGGTGCTGCTTCTGGTACGTACACCATTACCGACGCTTCCGGTAGCAGCATCTCAATGACGGATGGTACGACCACTCAGACGCTGAGCCTGACAGCACCCAACGACGGTCAGACGACGGAGCTCAACTTCGATCAGCTGGGCATCACGCTGAAGATCAACTGGGTCTATTCGGACACAAGCCTTGACGGAAAAGTGATTCAAGTAACCGGAGGTAGCGGCGGTGTCTTCCAGGTCGGTGCCGATAATGCTGCGGACAACCGGATCAGCTTCAGCATAGGCAACCTGAAAGCCACGGGCAGCACCTTGAACCTTTCCAACGTTTCCATCGATACCCGGAGCAACGCTCAGAGCGCCATTGATTCCATCGACTCGGCCATTAACGAAGTCAACTCCCAGCGCAGTAGCCTCGGTGCGGTTCAGAACCGGCTCAATTACACGGTGGCCAACCTGAACAACGTGGCCGAAAATATCCAGGCATCCGAATCCACGATCCGCGATGCGGACTTTGCGCTGGAGATGGCCGAGTTCACACGAAACCAGATCTTGGTGCAGGCCGGTGTTGCCATGCTGGCACAGGCGAATGCAATGCCGCAGAACGTGCTGGCGCTGCTGCGGTAACGGTCATAGCCAAACCGGAAGAGGGAGGGGAGGTCCCTCTCCCTCTTCCACGATAATTTGACGGGCAGGTGAGAGCTATGAGTGCGATTCAAGCAATACAACAGGGTGTGCAGGATGTGGTCCGGCAAGTTGATTTTGGTCAGCCTCAGGTTCTGGAACTGCCGGGGCGGCCGAAGGAAAGCCGCGTTCATCCGAAACTTTCCCAGGAAAGCGTGAAACAGCAGGACATTGCTCCTGAGGAGATAGAAAAACGCACCGAGCAGCTCAACCAGGTGATGGAAATTTTTAATTACAACATCCGCTTTTCGGTGGACCGTGAGGCCAAACGCCTGGTTGTCAAGATTGTCGATCCGCAGACGGAAGAGGTAATCCGGCAAATTCCGCCGGAAGAGATGCTGCAAATTATGAAGCGGATCGATCAGATGCTCGGGCTAATTCTGGATGAACGGGTTTGAAAAAAGGAATAGAGGTTTAGAAGATGCCGGGCACATTTTCAATTGGCGGTCTCGTTTCGGGACTGGACACCCAGAATATTCTGGATCAGCTCCGCGAGATCGAAAGGCGGCCTGTTGTTTTGCTTGAAAATCGGAAAAGTCAATACCAGAGGCGACTCGATGCGTGGAAACGGATCACCTCCCAGCTGCAGGCCCTCAAATCTGCCATGGATGATTTGCGGCAGGTAAGTGACTTTAACCTTTTTACCACCAATTCTGATGACGAAGATTACGTAACCCTCATCGCAACATCCAGCGCCACTCCTGGCGAACATACCATTGTGGTCAATAATTTGGCAAAAGCCCGGAAAATTGGGTCGAAAATTTTTACCTCGAAAACGGAAGATCTCGGACTCTCAGGCGACTTCCTCATTGATGGGGAGGTGATTTCGGTTTCCACCACCGATAGCCTCCTCGATATCATGGACAAAATCAACAATTCGGATGCGGCAGTAAATGCTTCAATCATCCAGATCGGAGAAGATCAGTACCGGCTGATCATTTCTGCTCAGAGTGAGGGGAGCGATTCTTTCCACATTTTGGATGCCAGCACTTCCAATATTCTGCAATCACTCGGATTCATCACAGGATCGGTTTCAATCAAGAATTCGATCACGGGAGGGGCGCGTTCCGATGCCTTTTCGGACATTGCTACAGCAGTCGGATCTCTGCTGAACCTGAGTTCGCCACAATCCGGTACTGTCACGATCGGGGACAAGACGGTCAGTATCGATTTATCCGCAGATTCGCTTGCAGATATCCGCGATAAAATCAACGCAGCCGCCCCTACGGGCGTAAAAGCGGTGATAGCTAGCGATACGGATGACGACGGCGATACCGTCTATTACCTGCGAATTGAGGGGACCACGACTTTTTCGGACGATAATAACGTGCTGCAAACCCTGGGTATCCTGGAGGGTACGACAGGTTTTGCGGGAGAAGCGCGGGAACTGACAGCAAGCCGTGGAAATACAACGGATGGATCCACCGCAATTACGGCGTCCACACTCATTGTGGATATTTACGGTGCCAATGCCCAGGCCGGAGATACGATCACCATTCTTGGGAAAGATCATAATGGCAATTCCGTTTCCAGTACATTTACCATTTCGTCCACATCTACGGTCCAGGATCTTCTTAATGCGATTGAGAGCGCCTTTTCCGGAACGGTGACGGCTTCTGTGGATTCTCGGGGAAGGATTGTCATAACTGACGGCACAATTGGAACCAGCCAGCTCGATCTTACCCTTATTGAGCATAATGAGGGTGGCGGCAGCCTGGATTTTGGCGTGTTTAGCGCAACAACGGCGGGCACGGACGCCTTTAGCGGCGATCTTCAGCAGGGGGAAGATGCTTCCATTACCATCGATGGGATGACGATCACCCGCAGTACAAACTCCATTAATGACATTCTGGACGGAGTGACCATCAATTTGCACAAAGAAGATGCATCCAAAACCGTACATATTTCGGTCAACCGAGATTATGATGCCATTATCGACAAAATCGAGGATTTTATTTCCAGATACAACGACATTGTTCAATCGATCAATGAGCATTTTACCTACGATCAGGAAACGGAAACAGCCGGAACGCTGTTTGCCGATGCTACGCTTGTTTCGGTGCAATCGGAAATCCGAAACATTGTATCAAACCGCATTACGGGACTTCCGCAGTCCATGCGCTCTCTAGCCCAGATTGGNATTGATTCCGACCGGAACGGCCTTTTGTCCCTGGACCGCGACGAACTGATGGAAAAGTTGCAAGACGACTTCGAAGGCGTTGTGAGGATTTTCGCCGGTGTGGGGGAAACATCGGATAGCGACATCGTCTACATCCGGCATTCTGAAGATACCCAGCCGGGCACTTATTCCGTCAGTATTACCCAGGCGGCGACACAGGCCTCGACCACGGGGACGACGCTGCTTTATTCCGGCCTTGCAGGCGATGTAGTGCTCACAATTACGGATGTGAATACCAATCAGTCGGCATCGATATCCCTAAGTGCCGGTGACGATATTGACACCATCGTCAGCGCCATCAATAGCGAACTTTCACAAGAAAAACGGCAGATCCGCACGTCCACCAATCAGATCTTGAGTGGTGGCGTAGCAGCAACACCCTACACGGCCTGGACCGACGTGGATGGCGGTGTTCAGGTCGGTGATACCTTCACCATTACGGGAACAACCCATAACGGGGAGAGTGTTTCGGGGACCTATACCGTGGAGAGCGGAGATACGGTTCAGGATCTGCTGTCAGCCATTCAAAATATCTTCAACGGTACGGTAACGGCCACCTTAAACTCCAACGGCTACATCGTGATAACTGACGTGGATGCCGGAAATAGCAGTATGGATATCACGATTACGGCCAACAATGAAGGAGGGGGAACACTGGATATTGGCACCATGAGCCTTACCCAGGAAGGTCGGTATGCCATTCCGGTGACGGCCTCCAATGAAAACGGTTACCTGAAGCTCACGCATGATGATTACGGTTCTGCAAATGGATTTACCATCAGTCAAAGCGCCAACTACCTTGGCCTGACAGACGGGACCTACACAGGGCAGGACGTGGCAGGTACCATCAACGGCGAAACGGCCACGGGATCGGGCCAGGTGCTCACCGGAGACGACGATCAGCCGAATATCGCTGGGCTGGCCCTCCGGGTTACTCTCACACCGGATCAGCTCGCGGCACAGGGTTCAGATCAGGGAACCATTACATTAACGTTTGGCATCGCCGAACAGATGTATAACCATATCAAGAAAATTACCGACCAGTTTAGTGGCTACGTCTCCCTGCGACAAGATAACCTTGAGGATATTATCGAAGATATTGATGAGCGCATTGCTATCGTAGAAGAGCGAGTGAACAAGCGAATTCAGAATCTCGAAATGCAATTTATCAATCTGGAAAAGATGCTCTCTCAGATGAGGAGTTTGAGCAATTATTTAACCTCTCAGATTGGCGGATTTATGGGCTAAAGTGGAGTAGCTGGAGGAGCGTATGCAGAACGGAATTTCGGCCTATCAGCGGACACAGGTAGAAACGACGAATCCAGTAAAGCTTGTATTGATGCTTTATGAGCGACTGGAGAAGGAATTGGAGCAGGCAAAAGAAAAACTCCGCCAGGGGGATATGCTGGGCAAGGGAAAGTCTTTGCTTTTGTGCCAGGATATTGTTTTGGCGCTTCATGACAGCCTGGATCTCAACGTGGGTGAGATCGCAAAGAATCTGCAGAGCCTTTATCTTTTTATGTTTCGGGAGATAAATGAAATAAATCTAAAAAAAGACGAGAAGCGGCTTGGCAAACTGATTGATGTTGTGAGGACATTACGTTCCGGATGGGAAGAGGCAGCTGCCCAGAATCCGGATCTTGTGGCCCGTTTTCGGGCCAAGGCTGCAAATCAGTTAGAAACCAATCTGGTTGGGTGAATATGTCATCTTCAAGTGCACAAAAAGACCTCGTTGGGGAGTATTTGCGGCTGCTTCGCAAACTTTTTGAAATTGTTTGTGAACAAAATGCTGCTCTAAAGCAGGAAGAATGGGGAAATCTTGGATCTTTATATCAAAAAAAGGAGACCAGCTACCTCGCGCTTAAACGGGTCTGGAAAAAATTGAGCGATTCGGGGATTCCAACGCGGAATGACCGCAATTGGAAACAGCAAGCAAGGCAGCTTATTTTGGATATCAAAAATGTTGAGTCAGAGAATGAAAAGATGATCCTGATGCATATGCAGACGATAAGGGATGAAATTGGTAAACTAAATCAAGGAATGCAGGGGATCCGCAATTATCTTGCCCAGTCCGATATTGAGCCGGGTCATCAAAAAAGGATGGGATAAAAATTTGATATTAAGTTTTTGCAAAAAATTGCCGATATACCATAGGAAAAGGAAAGCTGCACTGGGCAGGGAGGTAGCCAGGTATGAGCGGAAAGTGGATGTCAGGTTGCAGAAACGTCCGACTTAATGGGGTTGTGAATGAAGACAAACAGCGGCTACCAGGGAGCGATTCTGATCAACGCACTCAATTTGCAGCGGAGCACGGTTCAGTCGTTATGGAAGATTGCCCAGAGGCAGAACAGGTATCTTCGGTCAAAAAATTTTAACAGATTATTTGCCAGCAAGAGCGATAAAGAAGCATTGATCGAAAGTCTGAGAAAGTGGGGAAAAGAGATCCGGTATTATTATGAGCACTGGGACCAGATCCAGGAGGAACTTTCTCCGGAGGATCGGCATTATCTGCTTTCGCTGATCGAATCGATTTCGGAACTGATCGAAAACACGATTCACACGGAAATGCAGAATCTGAGTTTGATTGAATCACGCAAGAAAGAGTTGATTGAGGAGCTGGGTACAATCGACTTTTTTCAGGAATGCATGATCTCTGCCATTGAAAATCGGAATTAAAAAAGAGAAAGAAGGATATGAGCCATGAACATTGAAAGGATCCATGAAAGTTTACCTTTGCACGATCAGCCGCTGAAGAACCAGGCGGCACGGAAAGAGAAACAGACGGACTCTGTGCGGAAGGACCGGGTTGAACTTTCGCCAGAAGCCCGAAATCTCCAGCAGCAAAAGGACCTTGTGGAGCTGGCCAGTGCCCGGTTGAGGGAAATCCCGGATATCCGTCAAGCAAAGGTGGAAGAGGTAAAAGGGAAAGTGGCCAGCGGGTTTTACAACGATGAACAGGTCATCCGGGATGTTGCTGCGCACATGGCCCGCTCAGCGGAGTTCCGCGAGGCACTTGCCGCAGAAAATCAAGCAGCCTCTCAGGTGGATCCGGAACGGCTGAAAAAGCTCGTTGTGGTTATGAACCGAGTGGAACGCGGGTTTTATGATTCCGAGGAGGTACAGAAAAAGGTAAGCGGGCAAATACTTTCCCGGTTTCTAGACAACCGCATGGAGCCGTAGGAACGCACATTGAAAAATATGTTGAATTTGCCCTGAAAAGTTCGTATTATTGCATACGAACTTGAGGGGCCATAGCTCAGTTGGGAGAGCGCTACAATGGCATTGTAGAGGTCGCCGGTTCGAATCCGGCTGGCTCCACAAAGGCCTGGTAAAATCAGGCATTTTTTATTTGGTACGTTAAAAAATCGGAACATCTCGAGAGACAGCTCTGCTCACTCTGAGAGCGCTGAAGGGGGCGAGTTGAAAGGAAGGCATCATTTGCTTCCGGCTGCTCTTCTGCTACCTGGATGAATTTCCGTGCTGAACCACTCTTCCCTGTATGATCTACCGAAGCCCATACAAATTTAAAAGGAGACCTCTGCGCCATGGCGGGGCAGAGCAATTTGTACCGAACGGCGTCTTGGGGCAGCTTTCATGCGCCATCACCACGTTGGGAAGGCATCAATAAGCCGGTTCCGGTGTTCTCCGGCCAAGACTTCTGCGGCATGTTCGCTACATTCGTTCCTTTTTGATTGCTTCCGCCGTTTCCAGGATCAGT
>MTOL01000101.1 GCA_002011685.1 Deferribacteres bacterium JdFR-76 | reverse complement strand
AAACGCCGTTAGGAATCACCACGACCTTATCGGCAGGAATTCCCTTTTCGACCACGTACCGTTGCAAAACCCGAGATACAACAAAGATTTTATCTGCCAGTCTAAAGTTAATTTTCTCCAAAAATTCAACAAGGCCGGGAAAAAGCCGGTACTGTGGGAAAAACGTTCTTTTTTCGTAGGCGGAGGGGGCATCTGCCTCAAGCAAAAAGGGAATCTTCAACATCCGCGCCAACAGGGCCGCCGAGAACCGGTGCGCCTGCAAACGGACAATCAGCAAGTCGGGCCGTTCGCGTTTCACAATTGCCCACTCTCTGAAGAAACCCGGCAGATTTTTCGCGATCTGATTCGGCTCATGCAGGATGCTGGCCAGATGTTTCTTCAGAAACTCTTTTGGGGAGGAAGGGCTACGTTCTGTTCCTTTTTGCTCCCGCAGGGAACCGGGCTTTGCATTCAGCCAGTAAAAAGAAACCCGAAACCCGTAGCGCTCAAGGGCAGAAAGTAACCGCTGTGCCTTGATGGTCGACCCGAGGGCCCCTTCGTACAGATCATACAGGTAATTGAAGTACACAATGTGGAACTTCTTCATGAGCTAAACTCCCCGAGAGGCTACCTTCCTGTACACCTCCAGGGTTTTTTCGGCAATGCGTGCAGGATCAAAACGCTGGCAGGCGATCTCTCTACCTCTTTGCCCCATCCGTTTCTGTGTATCCGGATCGGAACAAATTTTCATAAGGGCGTTTGCCAGGCCTTTCTCGTCGGCATAATCTACCAAATAACCGGATTTCCCATCCTCCACCAGATAGGGAATTCCCCCAACACGGGATGCCACAACCGGTTTGCCCGCTGCCATGGCCTGTTCCACCACCATGGGCGATGATTCTTCCACAGACGGCAGACAGAGGAGCGAACATTCCGCAAACTCCCGGTATAGCTCTTCCTCGGAGACCCTTCCTCTAAAAATGATCCGGTCCTTCAGCCCTTGCTGTTCGATAAAATCGGAAATCAGCTGCATGTAGTCCGGTTCAAATACTTTACCTACCACATGCAGGTGAATTTGTGGGACTTGCTTTGCAGCAAGATGAACAGCTTTCACCAGATGTAGCAGTCCTTTCCGTGCGCGAATCATTCCCACAAAAAGGACACGCCCAGATATGGTCTGGTCCTCAATAGCAAAAAATCCGGGATGAACCGGATTGTCGATATAGTGAAACCGGGCCGACGTGAGATGCCGGATAGCATCGGCCACATACGGCGAAATAACAATAATGTCCCTGGCCCGCCTGAGGGTTTTTTTCTCAAAACGTGCATTGAACCACCACTTCGCCCGGTACTGGAGGCGCGACACCGGACTTAAATTGGGATCCTGAATCTTTGCCTCCTTAAAAAGAATGCCGTGAACAGTAAGAACGGCAGGATGAACCCCATCCATACCGGCTACGCCATACATGTCGGTCCCGTGGACATGAACGAGATCTGGCCGAATCGAAGCGATTTCATGCCGGATCCATTTCCGTTCCGGCCGGTAGAGAAGAAACTGTCCGGCCTTTTTGCTGAAAGTTCGGCAGTGCAGCCGGATCCCTTCTTCCTCGACGATCCTTTCATCCGGGTCGTGATTGACCGTGACAATGTGGAATTCCACCCGGTCCTTTAGAGAATGCACCAGGTTATAAACCACACTGTGAATTCCTCCAACCGGACGGGCCGGATCCACTGGATAAGGTCCCACTACGGCAACACGCAGGTTTCTGGATAGCGATAAATCCTTCATGACTCAAGCAACTCCGGATATTCGGCTTGAATCAGACTCCTCAAGCCCGATTGGAGATCATATCGCGGTTGCCAGCCCGTAGCCTCTTGCAAACGGGTAATGTCCGCAACGAGGTGAAGCCGATCCACTTTTCGGGTCCGTTTCTCATCCTGGCGGATGGTGATCTTTTTCTGAATTATCCTTTCCACCGCCTCCACAAGTTCCTGCACCGAAAATTCCTGCCCCGTTCCCACATTAAAAGTGTAGAAAGACCCGTTGTCCAGCCCGTTCATACACAAAAGCGCCTCTACCACATCCTGTACGTAGATGTAGTCCCGCTTGGGATGCAGATTCCCCAGGAAAATCTCAGTGGAGTCACGGAGTTGCTCCAGAATGGCCGGAATTACATGCGGATTGGTCTCGTGCGGTCCGTAAATATTAAACAGACGTGCAACGTAGCACTGAACACCCGTTTCTTCGCAAAATGTTCTTACAAGGTGTTCCCCGAAATATTTGGTGTTTCCATAAATATCCACTGGATTGGTTTCGGAACTTTCCCGGTGCGGGCGATCCGAAATCGAATATACTGCAGCCGTCGAAGCATAAACCAGTTTTCTTACGCTGTCGGTCTTTTTAATGGCCTGAAGGACGGCTTCTGTGCCTTTTACGTTTACTTCGATCGTTTCCAGCGGGTTGGCATTGCAGTAAGGAATATAGTGGAGCGCGGCAAGATGAAAGACCACCGTGGGCCGAAATGCCTGCATAGCCCGGACGACGGCATCGCCATCGCGGATATCGTTTTCGAAGAGTTCAATTTCATCTGCCAGATCGCCGAGGAATTCTCGCTTCCCGGTAAAAAGATTGTCATATACGGCAACACGGTTCCCTTTTTCGAGAAGCGCCAGCGTCAAATTGGAACCCAGAAATCCAAGTCCGCCTGTGATAAAAATTTTCTCCTGCACCATCTTTTCCTTTCCTGTTGAGTCAACCATTCTCTTCCTGGCCCATCAAGTTTGTGCCAAATTCATGGCCGTTTGTCTGGCCTGGATCTTCAAATATTTGAGAAATTTCATTTTTAGCGAAAAAAGGCCCAGGGCAATTCCGCCCATGATCCAGAACACGTTCAAAACCTCATGGATCATGTAATCCGGTCCGGAATTCAGTGTGATGAGCAGCGCAATCATCCCCCAGAAAATACCGAAAGACATGTTTTTTATAGCGGGCGGCGCGTTTTTCCAGCCAGTTCGAAACGCTTTGCCCAGGACGGCAAAAATCATCATCAGGTATAGAATTGCACCGGGAATACCGGCCTCGGCTGCCAGAAGCAAGTACGAATTGTGGGTAATTTGCGAGAGCGCCTCTTTCGAATAAAGCTCACTCTCGAAGACATAGCTATCGGACCATAGTTTGTAATTGCTCAACCCAACCCCAAGAAGAGGGTTGTCCTGAATCATATTCCACGCCACTTTCATAAGCGGAATCCGGATTTTGGCGGCGCTACCCCTTTCCAGGGTCAGATCTTCCACAAACCGCTCATGGATCTTGGGAGCATAGCGAACCAAAAAAAGGGCCACAAAAAGCAGGGAGACGATAAGGGCTCCCTTCTGCACTTTGCGAAAATTCTGCCGGAGAATATCAATAGAAAACATTGCGGTCACAGCCAAGAATAGACCGATCCATGCTCCCCGGGAGAATGTTACAAACAAACTCAGCGAGGTAAGCCCGAGAACAATACCATTTCGGATCAGCTTTTTCCGGGTCCTTTCAAAATAGAAGAGCCGGATAAAGACCGGAATAACGAGAATAAGACAGTCCGCCAGAAAGTTTGGGTGCTGAAACAGCCCATAGGAACGGTAAGACCGGCCGTACACTTCTCCCAGAATTCCAAGGCCAACGGGGCCCAGCCGCCACTGATGAATACTCACAAGGCTATGAAAAACGAAAACAAAAGTCAAAGCATCCAATAGGATGTTTAGATTCTTTTTCCAGGAAACGTAATTAAAGACCACAATCAGCAGCAGATAGGCACGGATAAACTTTGAGGTTTCCGCGATAGAATTCTTGAAACAAATATCATAAAAGGGCGACAGGGGATAGTTGAGCTTCTGAATATAATTTCTGCCAGCCCCGGCCATTACGACCAGAATGAAAATAACAAAAGGAATCCCGATGGTAGGAATAAAGAACCGGAAGTTCTTGTATTTGGTTATTTCAAAAAAGAGAAGAGCCACAAGAAAAATATCGACCAGCAAAATCCCATTGTACCTGTAAAAAATGTATCCGATCCGCAGAGTAGCGGAAAAAAGGAGCCCCAGAAAAAGAAGGTCTTCCAGCCTTTGATATTTTTTGTAGAAGTAAAAAAACGAAAAGAAAAGAAGAATAAGAAATAATACGGCTTTTACCGACAACATTCAGTCCTTAATCGGTCCGACTCACGATTCATTCAAAGAAGCGGACGAAGTGATTAGAAGCGCCTCACCCGAAATAATTGCCTCAGGCAAATAGAAAGCAGCAAACGAAAAGTGGCCACAGGTTTCAATCCTGACTTTTTCTCACCCGCACTCCTCGGGGGGCATTGGGTGGTGTCAGATCAATTTCGATCTTTGCTCCACTTTTCAGCTGTACAATCACGGCCGCTACTTTTTCTCGGGTTGAATAAACAACTTGCGGATCGTAAGTATGATAAATCGGAGCATTGCCAACGACGTTGGAGCTAACATTTAAAAGCTCATCGGCCAGTGCAACCAGGCTGGCATCGGCAGACTGATTGCGCAACTTTTCGAGCAGGATATAATATTCATAGTCCTCCATTCCATCCCGGAGGTTGGCCAGCCGGATGGTTGGAATAATCCGGTCCGGCCCCGGAAGGATCAGATATCCATCCCCGTTTCCCCGGTGCATCATTCTTGGATCCCAATCGGTATATGAACCCTGAGTAATGGTGACGGGATGGTCGTTCTTCTTTGTGGACGAATTCCACCAATCGCCAATTTCCCAGTACAGGAACCCATCGGGCCGGAATTTGGCATTGATCATCCCGAAAAGGAGGCGGGTGTTGATCAGCTCAGATTCCAGATGCCAGTTGATAGAATTCGGCGATGTATCCGTTGTGTACCACCAAATCTGTTTTCCCTTGGCATTGAGCCTTTGCTGCGTCCGTTTGTACGCACGGATGCCGCCTTCGCTCCAGAACATCCAGAAAACAAGAATATCAAAATAATCATCCAGCACTGTGTTTTGATCGTCCACAACGATACCCTGAAAAGAAGCCAGCATAATCTTGACACCGGGAACTTCCTGGCGGATTCTTTTCAGAACCCTTTCCAACCCCACCTGCATCAACTCCCGGGGCTCTTCATCCAGCACATAGGTATACACGTAGGGCCGCATGCCCGGGGGTAAGGACTCATAGGTCCGCTTCAGCCTGGCCAAATAACTGTCCATAAAGGCATCCAGCTGAATGTCCAGGTCATTGACATAATAAACACCATTGCGGTCGCGAATGTGAATGGGACCAGAAACGATGTTGGTCGGATCGATCCAGCCACGTTGCTGATAGAAATCTCTAAGTGTAGGTATTCCGTTTGCATAAATGCGATCAGGAAAACAACGGTATTCATCAATCAAAAATTCAACTTCCTCGGGCAATGCGTAAAGTGTTGCATAGCTGGACCTTCGGGACCAGTCGGGAGAGTTTCCATACATCCTCTCAATGTATTCTTTGCCTTTCCAGGACAGAGCGGTCGGAAAACTAATCCGATCCGGTAACGTAAAATCCCAGACCGTCACATTCAGCTGGACGGTTTTCTCCGCCGCATTGGAGGAAACAATTCGTAAATTCACCCGATAGGTTCCGGCAGAGATTCCCGGAGGAGCATAAACCGTAACCCAGAATGGCTGATAATCTCCCTGCTTAATATTTACCCGATCGGTAAACGTTAAGATCGGATCCGGATACCAGCCGACCCGGGACGCATCGAAACCTTGGGTGGGAGTGGAAACATACACATACCCCACCGGATAAGCTGTGACCCGCAAACTTGAGCTGGTGGAAGGAACAACCCTGACTTCCGAGAGATCCTTCTTTGCAATTACCACCACTTGGATACTTTCATATTCGTTCTTCGCAAGCGACAAAGATGCCTGGGTGGTAAGATTCCCCCGAAATCGTTCTATATCGTTTTTAATAAACACTTTTCTCATCGATGACTCAATGCCAATATCAAAATCCTGCGAAAATGCTTGCCCTGCGATTAGGAAAGGCACAGTCCAAAAAACTGCAATCCCTCTGGCAACAATTCTGTTTATGGAATACAATTTTGTAAGCATACGTTTTTTCCTCTCACCTAATTTGCAGCCTAAAATTCACCACCCATCAGCCATACCTCCTTCAATATTGCAAAATCCAGACCATCAGAGACATCCGGCTACAATCTTTTGCGCAGAAAAATGTTTTCAGCTGCAGCAGCCAGAAACAGAATCAGGTAAGGTTCCACGGGTAGCCGGTAGCGGATAGAAGGCGAGAAAAACGAATATCCCAGGGCAAAAAAGAGCACAAACAGATAGAGCCCCGCTATTTTTCGCCAATCGCCGATATTCTGAAACATTCCGATAAAGGCCAACACAAGAAATGGGATATAAAAAAGAGCGCTGATCAGTTTATTCCGCGCATTGACGTCTCTATTCTGGCTCAAAGTGTCAGGATAGACCCTCCAAAATTTCACAAACCGTGTTAAGTAGTTTTTCATAAAATCAAGCGGATGATTTAATATGTANGAAAGCGCCAGCTTGTAGTAGAGCTTGTTTCGTTCATCCTCCTCCGCTGTGCGCAATTTCTGCACCAATTCGTGATCCTGGGTTTGTTTTTC
>MTOL01000102.1 GCA_002011685.1 Deferribacteres bacterium JdFR-76 | reverse complement strand
TGTGAGAACAACCTCCACCGCCGGCCTCTTTTGCACGGGATGGATATCGACGGGGATGCCACGCCCGTTGTCCAGAACGCTCACGCTCCCGTCTTTATGAAGCGTGATGCTGATTTTGGTGCAGTAGCCGGCCATAGCCTCGTCGATGCTGTTATCCAGCACCTCATAAACCAGATGGTGAAGTCCTCGTGTTGAAACATCTCCAATATACATGGCCGGCCGCTTGCGAACCGCTTCCAGACCGCGCAGAACGGTGATCTTCCGCGCATCGTATTCGCTTACAGCCTCCAGCTTTACGTTTTCCTGCTCAATCTTTGCCATTTTTTCCTCAACCCCTTTTTAATTCACAGAAAAACAATGTCCCGCAGAATGTCCGCTCCAAGACGCTGATTTATTTTTCGAAGGATTCTTGGTTTGAGAAGCAAGAGTTCAGCGCGCCACGTGCTGTTGTGGACTTCTATGAAAAGTTTGCCATCCTCTACTTTTAAAGGCCGCGTCCGTTCCGCAATCTTGCTGCCGGCCACTTCTTCCCACAAAGTAAGGGCCTGAACTTCGCGGACACGGCGGTCAATTCCAAGGTTTTTCAAAAGACGGTCAAGAACTTCGCCCAGCTCGGAAAACTGGCTCTTTCCTCCCTTGTTCACGGTTCAAAAACCTCTTCCTGTGATGCCAGATTTGCCATATCCATGTGAATATAATGTATTTTTTGCATTAAATCATGCGATATATTGAATTTAATGTCGCGCTGATGGGATGTAATAAAAACCTGCCTCAGTTCGCCAAAGTAGTCATTGAGTGCCCTTTCCCGGAACTCATCAATTTCACCGTAAACATCGTCCAGTAAAAAAATGGGACTTTCCCCTTTGCCTTCCAGCAGCATACGGTATTCGGCGATTTTCAGCGCCAAAAGGCAAGATCGGTGCTGACCACGTGAACCGAAACGGCGCAGCTCAACCCCATTCAACAGGAAAAGAACTTCATCCCGATGTGGGCCGAAAAGGGAGGTACCCCGGACGATTTCTAAGTTCAGATTTTCGTCGAGAAAGGCCGAAAACTTTTCGTAACTATCCCATTCAGGACGGAAGGAAGGTTCGTACCTAATTTCCAGCGATTCGGCCCCGGTGGTCAGTTCGGAAAGAATCGGCGCAGCCTTCAAATTGAGCGCCTCCACAAACCTTGCCCTTCGATTTGTAATTTCCCGGCCAATCTGAAAAAATTTCTGGTTCCACGGCTCCACCTTTTTCGAAAGCCCAAAGCGACTTTCCCTGGCCTCCTGCAATATTGCGTTGCGCTGCTTGAGAACCCGGACATACTCCTGGAGAAGAGCGAGATAAGATCGGTCAAGTTGGGAGAGGACGATGTTGATAAACCTTCGACGGCGCTCTGGCGGGCCCATTGTGATTTCATCATCGTCCGGACTAAGCACCACAACCGGAAAGGTTCCAACATGCTCGGCAGCCGATATCACCCTACTGCGGTCAAGAAGGATCCGCTTTCCCGAGGAGCGGTCGAAGCGAATTTCGACCGTACGCTCCACCCCCATATCGTCGCGGAAATGTGCAACGACCCGAAAAAAAGTCTGACCGTGCCGGATGAGATCTGTGTCCTGGCGTGTGCGGAAGCTTTTGGTCAGGCAGGTAACAGAAATGGCTTCGAGCAGTGTCGTTTTCCCCTGGCCGTTCGGGCCATATACGACATTGAGTCGCTCGCCGAACTCAAACTCTGATTTCTGAAAAATCCGGAAATTTTCAATTTCCAGAGAGCGAAGGATCAAAAATCTACCTCATTCGCCTCATCGCCCGGGCTCGTGCCCGAGCTGTACGGTTCCTCCTCCGTTTCCTCCTCCGTTGCAATCCGCACCGGCATAAGCAGCATGAGGTGCTCTTCCCCCTCATGCTGGTGACTCGGCAAGACCATTGCCGGCCGCATCGGAGAGCTCATCAGAATTTTTGTTTGGTCGGTGTCAATGTGTTTAAGAATGTCAATGAGATACTGGGCATTAAACCCGATGCGGATCGGTTCGCCCTGAAACTCTACCTTCAGGCGTTCCCGCCCTTCCCCTCCCATATCCACATCCTGCGAAAAGACCTCCATTTCNCCGTCGGCGATATTTAGCAGTACTTGATTTGTGAGCAGGCCGGAGAAAACCGATACGCGGCGGATGCTTCCCAGAAACTCGCGCGTGTCCACTAGCAACTCTTTATCGCTATCAACAGGAATAACCTGCTCGTACTCGGGATACTGGCTTTCGACGAGCCGGGAATAAATCTGAAGGTTGCCCAGATCAAAAACAACGAAATTCTCGCCGTAATGTGACCTGACGGTGCCTTCAGAAGAACGCAAGTTTTTATCGAGGAGGGAAAGGGCTTTCGTTGGGACAATAATATCTGTGTCTCTCTCGGAAGAAAAGCTGCGGTAAATTACTCTGGACAACCGGTGACCATCTGTTCCCACCAGGCGAAGTTCATTTTCGCGGATCTGAAACAGAATCCCCATGAGGGCCGGTCGCAACTCATCGCGCGACACAGCAAAGATTGTTTTTTCGATCATTCTCGCCAGAACATCGCTCTCCATTTCAAAACCGGATGTAAATTCTTCTACCGGCATGAGCGGAAAATCCTCGCCAGCGTCGCCTGTTATCCGGTACTCTCCCCAATCCGTTTTCAAAAAAACTCGGAGCGAATCTTCCAGTTCAAACGTAAGATCTACGTTCTTAAGTTCCCTTAGAATTTCATTCAGCACCTTTGCTGGAATGGCAATGGCGCCGTCATTTTCACCCCAAACTTCGATTTTCGTTTTCGTAAGGATTTCCAGATCGGTCGCTATGAGCTCCAGCTCGTTTCCCGAAAGCCGGAAAAGAATGTCATAGAGAATCGGTGTGGTGGTTTTTGCTGGAACAACACCCACAATTTTCTGAAGCGCCTGGTATAGTTCATCTCTTGCAACGGAAAATTTCATATTTCCTCCCACGCTGCATTTTATATGGAAATCTGTGTTTTTAAAAGTAGCAAATTTCCGCCATTTTTCAAGGAAAAAGATGAAGGGCGATATGGGCATATTTTTGAGTAAAGGTCTTTAGAAAGAGAAAAAGAGAGTTTATAGTAGCGCTTGTGAATATGTTTATAAGGGGAATATGGTAGAAGAAAGGGCTTGATATTCAGGGAGAAGGAAGAATTGAAAATGGGAGCGTGTGTGCGAAAGATGTGGATAAGTATGGGATGGCTGTGGATAGAATTTTGCGAGAGTTTTCCGGTGCGATTAAAAGGCAGAAGAAAAGGAATTTTTCCACAGCAAGGAACAGGTTTTCCACAGGCGGGTGTGGATAACTTTTGGAATAAAACAAAAATGTGCAAGAGTTTCAGACGGCAGTTTTTCATACTTCAGACGGAAAGTTCAATTTTCCGTTTTATTTCCTCGGCTTCTTGTGCAAAGGACCGGTCCTTTTTCAGTTTTTTCTCGATTGTCTGGCAGGCGTGGATGACGGTGCTGTGGTCTCTACCGCCAAAGTGGAGCCCGATGGTTTTCAGGGCAAAGTTTGTCATTTCTTTGGCAAGGTACATGGAAAGCTGCCGTGCGAGAGCAATTTCTTTTTTTCTTGTTTTGGCGCGCAAAAGGTCTTCTTTTATGCCATAGTAGTCCGCGACGACGCGCTGGATGGTCTCGATGCTGATATGTGTATTTTTACGCTTAATGATGTCCTTTAGTACGCGCTTAGCCAGGTTCAGGGAAATNTCCTCTCCGTTCAGCGAAGCGTGCGCAAGGAGTTTGATGAGGGCACCCTCAAGGTCGCGGACGTTCGTTGTAATGTTGCTGGCAAGGAAGATCGTAACCTCTGTGGGGATCTGGATATTGTCCTGCTCTGCCTTTCTTTGGAGAATGGCGACCCGCGTTTCGAAGTCGGGAACCTGAATGTCAGCGATTAGTCCTGAGTTAAACCGGGAAATAAGCCGTTCCTCCAACCCTTTCAGTTCGGAGGGCGGACGGTCCGATGAGAGAACAATCTGCTTGCCCTTTTGCTGAAGTTCATTAAACGTGTGGAAAAATTCTTCCTGGGTGCGCTCTTTGTTGGCAAAGAACTGGATGTCATCCACTAAGAGGAGATCCACGTTTCGGTAGAGCTGGCTGAATGCGGAAGTTCGGTTGTTCTGAATGGCGTTGATGAAATCGAGCGTGAACTTTTCGCTGCTGACGTAGCGGATCCGCTTAGCCTTTCCTTTCTTCGCAGCATAATTGCCAATTGCTTGGATGAGGTGGGTTTTACCCAGACCAACGCCGCCGTAAATAAGTAGCGGGTTGAAGGTTGTCTTACCCGGATTCTCGGCGACGGCAAGGGCAGCGGCTTTGGCAAACTGATTGGAACTGCCTTCCACGAAGTTCTCAAAAGTGTACCTCGCATTCAGGCGCGTTTCATACTCGGGCAGAAAAGAGGTCTGCGCCGGCAGTTCAGGCGTTTCGGGCTGGTCAGTCAACGAGGGGATCATCTGTTCATCCAATGAGACGGTGTAATGGCGGGTGGGAGCATAGCCAAGAATATCCAGGAAGATGCGATCCAGGAGATCGCAGTAATGCTCTTCAATCCACTCATAGTGAAAGCGGCTCGGGACCTGGATGATCAGTTTGTCGCTGAACAGTTTGAGCGGGACAATGGGCTTAAACCATGTGGAAAATGTTTGCGGCGGCACATGTTTCTGAATTTCCGCCAGGCATTGGTCCCAGATTGATTCCAGATCTTTTAACGCCGTCGCCATTTTAAATCCTCGATTTTGCGGTTAATTTTTCTTATCTCCCGTTTTTCCCGAACAACTATTAAAGGCGAGTCAGCTACACAAATTCCCAAACAAAGAACAACATGCGAAGTTATCCACAAATTATCCACACAAAATCCCTCAGCTTTCACCGCTGAAAAATATATGACGGCGCGCAAAAATGTCAAATCTTCGCGTCGAAAAAGTGATGCGCTAATTTCTAAAAAAAACTTGAATTTTCGAAAGGGTAAATTGTATATTTTTTAGCGTTTTTCGGATCGGAAGAAGCTGTTCAGTAATAAAAAAGAGAACAGGGAGTTAAGATGAAGCGCACTTATCAACCGAGGAACCGGAGAAGGAAGAACGTGCACGGGTTCCGCGCCAGAATGAAAACGAGATGGGGCCGGCAGGTGCTGAAGCGGCGACGGGCAAAGGGGCGGAAAAAACTCACTGTCAGCGATGAATTCACCGCAAAATGACGGATGGACGCAGCAGAAGGGTCCGCCAGGAAGCGGGAGACGCTGAGAAAGTATGAAATCCTCCGCGGCCACGGCGCCATTGAGCGGGTCTTCCGGGAAGGAAAAAAAGTGAACGGAAAGCTGGTTTCCGTTTTTTACTTGCCTAACCCAGAAAAAAAGGTCGCTTTTGTTGCTTCCCGACAGTATCGGAAAGCGGTGAAAAGAAACCGGGTAAAACGGCTGCTTCGGGAAATTTACCGGAAAAACAAGGATCTATTTCCGGATGGGCATTGGATTCTTTACGGCAAGTTTTTTGATCCGATACCGGACTATCACCAGTTAAAACAAGATGTTATAAAAACAATGGAAGTCTTTAAGAAAGCCCATCAAAACAATGATTAATCGCATTTTTATTGGCATTATCCGGTTGTATCAGCTGCTTCTTTCGCCGCTTTTTCCCCCATCCTGCCGATTTTATCCAACCTGTTCCGAATACAGCATTGCGGCGTTCCGAAAGTATCCGCTGCACAAAGCCCTGGCAAAAAGCGTATGGCGAGTTTTGCGCTGCAACCCTTGGAATCGCGGTGGGTACGATCCTGTGGAATAGACGAGGAATTTCAGAATGAGTGAGAGGGGTTATGGATAGACGAACAGTTGTCGCCTTCGTGTTAATTGGCCTGGTTCTGATCTTTACCCAGACAGAGTTTTACAAGAGCAAGGTTTTGCCAGAAAGGGGAAAGATTGCAGCCGACACCACTTCCATTGATGTTCTTAAAAAGACGGAACTAATTGAGAATGAAAGGGATACGCTTAACAAGGCGGAAGGAGTGGAGAGATTTTCGGCCGGCCCGCCTGTTACACCGGGAGTGAAAGATGATCTGGAAGAGGATGTTTTGGCCTTTCCGGAAGAAAGGCGGATCGAGATAGTCACACCGGAGTATGAAGTTGTGCTTTCCAACCGCGGCGGAGGAATTGTCAGTTGGAAATTACACCGTTATCTGGATGCCGACAGTCAGTTTGTGAGTCTGGTGCCGCCGATGAAGCACGGCGTGCCCGGGATCGGTGTAGCAATGGGGCGGGACACTGTCCGATACGACGATTACCTTTATGAGGTAACGGTTTCTGGGGCGCAGGAGGGGGAGAGAATTTACCTGAAGGAAGAGAATCCGGACGTCGAAGTCCGCTTTCGGCTGGCATTTAAAGACGGGAGGTCCATTGAAAAGAGATTCCGCTTCCGGTACGGCCAGTACAATTGCGAGTTTGAACTGGGCATTCGGGGGTTCCAGGGCAAAACATCGGACAAAAGCTATCACCTGATCTGGGATGCCAGCCCGCTACCCACGGAGGAACCAGTGCGGGATGACCTCGGCTACACCAAGATCTACGCCTACCTGGGCAACGACTTGCAGGATTTTAACGTCAAAGAG
>MTOL01000554.1 GCA_002011685.1 Deferribacteres bacterium JdFR-76 | reverse complement strand
CGTTTGGTGGAAGGGTACGGACTTTCCGAGGCCTCTCCCGTGACCCATGCCAATCCGATTTACGGCCTGCGAAAAGAAGGATCCATCGGAGTTCCGTTTCCTTCCACTGATGCCAAAATTGTGGATCCGGAAACGCTGAAAGAACTCCCCGTGGGCGAAATTGGAGAATTGGCCGTATCGGGACCCCAAATAATGAAAGAATACTGGAACAAGCCGGATGAGACATCCCAGGTGCTGCACGATGGCTGGCTTTACACCGGCGATATGGCCAAAATGGATGAGGATGGCTACTTTTACATTGTGGACCGCAAGAAGGATCTGATCATTGCCGGAGGGTTTAATATCTATCCCAGGGAAGTGGAGGAGGTGCTTTTCCAACATCCCAAAGTCAAGGAAGCCGCTGTTGCNGGGGTGCCAGATCCTTATCGTGGCGAAACAGTGAAGGCCTACATTGTATTAAAAGATGGAGAAACGGCAACCGAGGAAGAGATTATTGAGTTCTGCAAAGAACGGTTGGCGAAATTTAAAGTACCCAAAATCGTGGAATTCCGGGACGATTTGCCCAAATCCCTCATAGGCAAGGTGCTCCGGCGGGTACTGGTGGAAGAAGACAAGAAGAAAATGGAAGAAGCCCGGAAAGCCAAAGGCGAGCAAAACGGCTAAAACAATTCTGCTGATCTTCCGATGATGTAATCCCTCGTTGGGTGATGGCAAGATTCTTGCACTTTTCACCGGCAACGGGGGATTTGTTTTATTTGGGGGGAACGGATCTGTTTCGTATTTGAACAGCAGGTTGAAAAACGGACAGTCGGTTTTGTTTAAAGCGTCAGGGTTGAGGGATGACAAAGATTCGCGTTGAAAGAATTTCGGAAGGTGAAAAATTCATTCGGATCCGCCTGAGCGAAGAATTCCATCCACAAAAGGACCTGCGGCTGCTGGAAAATGTGGTGGAGAATCTCATTGCCGTCAAGGGATTAAAGATTCTTCTTGATTTTATGCATTTAAAGCATTTGCCGTCTTCCTTTATTTCGTATCTGATCGAAATTACCGGGCGTGCCCGCAGAAATGGCGGTGATGTGTATCTTTTGAATGTTTCGCCGACCCTGCGCGGCGATTTTTTGGCTTTCAATCCGCTGGCTTTTCTGAGGGTTGCAGATGAAGGGGAAGTAGGGGATTTTCATAATGATCCTGCAGGCGATTTAAATTTTGCAGGTATTGAGGGTCGGTTGCATGGAGGCAAGGAGGGCGGAACCGAATCCAGCGCAGATGATCTGGAAAGCTCCCTTTCACTGGATTCCATTCTCAATCTGGATATCGATTCCGAGCTTTCCGAAAAGGACAACGGTGCCGAAACAGAAACGGCTTTACCGGCACCACAAGTTCCGTCTTCTTTTGCGGAAGAAGAGGATGAGTTTGAAAGTGAGCGTCTCGTTGTGCACAGCAGAGAAGATCAGCTATACCGCCTTACCGATTTTGTGGAGCGTTTTGCTAGGAAGGTTGGTTTCGGTGATACGGAGGTTTCAAGGATCAAAATTTCCGTATATGAGGCTGCGCATAACATTATCGAGCACGCTTATGGGTACGATCCCAACCGGGTGATCGAGATGTACGTGAAGAGGGAGGGGGACGAATTCCGGATTATTTTTTTTGATCGCGGCAAAGGTTTTGAATATGATCCCGACCGCGATTATGATGCAGAAGAAGCGGTCGAGGAACGCCGTACTGGGGGATTTGGTCTTCACATTATCCGCCGTTCGATGGACGATGTGATCTACGAAACCCATCCCAAATGGGGGAACCGCCTGATTCTTGTGAAAAAGATCCGTTAGTCTGAGCAGCTTCCGGCCGGATCGGTTTCCAAAATCCATTGAATTTGAAGCGGGCGGGGCTTATATTAATTTTGCCTGAATCGGGTCAAGCAGGTTCTGAAACCATCGAGGAGGTGGGCTATATGCTGTTTTACGATCCGACCATATTGCTGCTGATTCCTGTGTTGCTGCTTTCTATGTATGCGCAGTATAAGGTGCGCAGCACGTATGAGCGTTTTATGCAGGTGCCTTCGGCCTGGGGACGCCCTGGAGCTGCGGTTGCTGCCGACATTCTCCGGCATAATCAGATGCATGATGTAGATGTGGAAGAGGGAGAAGGGGTCCTGTCGGACCATTACGATCCACGGACCCGCAAAGTTGTGCTTTCTCCTGAAAATTACCGCGGAACTTCCATTGCGGCATTGAGTGTAGCGGCCCACGAAGTTGGCCATGCAATACAGCACCGGGTAGGCTATGCGCCGCTGCAATGGCGTCATGCCATTCTGCCGGTGGCAAATATCGGTTCCAATCTGGCATTTCCGCTTTTTATTATTGGTCTGATCATGTCCATCGGACCCCTTATGAAACTGGGTATTTATTTGTTTGCAGGGGTGGTTCTGTTCCAGCTGATCACGCTGCCGGTGGAATTTAATGCTTCAGCGAGGGCTATCCGTATTCTGGAAAATGGTGGGTATTTGACCCGGGAAGAAATCCCCATGGCCCGCCAGGTGCTGAATGCGGCGGCCCTGACGTATGTGGCGGCCACCGCCGTTGCCCTGGTACACCTGCTACGGCTCATTTTGTTGAGCCGAGCCCGCGATTAATGGTTCTGGAAAAACGCAGAACAGCAGGAACATCGGATGGACACAGGAAAGGGGCTTTAACCTGCGGGAAGGAGCCCCTTTCTTGTTTGCTGTGAGAACCGGGAATCTGTCCCATTATGATTGAGGTTGATCATGCGCCGTGAAAGCAAGTATTTTGTTTATTTGTTTTTGATGTTTGTGGGGGTTATTATTGGCATATTGCTGACAGTGCAGCTGGATTTGACCCTCCAGAGCCGTGCCGAGAAGAACCTTACACCTCTGGACGAAAACTTTGCCTTTGATTCGGCACTTACAGCTGTTTCTCCACCGCCTGTGGGGCAGGTAGATTTCCGCCGGGCTTTTGTGGAAGCCAGCAAGCGGGTCCTGCCAGCGGTGGTCCGTATTACCGCCTGGAAAACCATCTCCTTTTCTGAATTCAAGAAGTTTCATAAGGATCAGGATGAGGATTTCTGGGAACGTCTGAATCCGTTCCGTACGCCCAGAGGGTTCCGGCAGGGTGGCTCGGGTTCAGGGATTCTGGTTCATCCAAAGGGATACATTCTCACCAACACGCATGTGATCCGCGGAGCGAATCGGGTTGAAGTAACCCTGATGGACAACCGCACCTTTCCGGCCCGGATTGTGGGTGCCGATACGCTGACTGAAGTTGCGGTTATTAAGATTGATGGGAAAGATCTTCCCGTTGCACGCCTGGGCAATTCTGATGACCTGGAAGTAGGTCAGTGGGTTATGGCCATTGGGAATCCCCTGGAACTCCGGTTTACGGTAACGGCGGGAATCATCAGCGCCATTGGACGCCAGATGCGCATTATCAACGACAACTTTGGCATTGAAAATTTTATACAGACGGATGCGGTGATCAATCCCGGTAACAGCGGGGGGCCACTTGTGAACCTAAGGGGGGAGGTGATCGGCGTAAACACGGCAATTGCAACCCGCTCCGGTTTTTATGAAGGGTATGGTTTTGCCATTCCCATTAACCTGGCGAAAACGGTGATGGAAGATCTTATCCGCAAGGGTAAGGTGGAGCGCGCTTACCTGGGGGTGGCCATGCTGCCCATGGATGCCAAAAAGGCAAAGGCCTACGGCATGGAAAAACCGCGGGGTGTTTTTATCGATTCCATTTTGCCGGATGGACCTGCCGGAAAGGCCGGTATTCTGCCAGAAGACATCATGCTGGAAATTGATGGCCGAGAGGTGGACCGGCCCAACCAGGTTCAGGCGATTATTGCTCAGAAAAAGCCAGGTCAGGAAGTGCATATCAAGCTGTGGCGCAATGGGAAGGAGCTGGAAGTCGCGGTGGTCCTTGGAGAACGGGAATATCGCTCTGCTACCTTTGCCAGAACACCGCCTGAAGAAAAAGAGGAAACCAAAACCCTCGGCCTGGAGGTCCGGGATCTGTCCCGGAAAGAAAGAAAAGAATTGCGCATCAATGAGGGGGGTGTCAGGGTGGAAAGGGTGAAATATTTTAGCGCGGCGTTCGATGCCGGTCTTCTGAAGGGAGACGTCATTCTTGAACTGAACGGTCAGCCGGTCCAGGATGAAGAAGACTTCTGGAACCGTCTGAATGCAATGGAGACGGGTGATGTGGCCCGCCTGCTTGTGGCACGGCGTCAGGTCCGTACGCATCTTTTTCTGGAGATTCCGTGAGCATGCCAAGAATTGTGTGGAATGATAAATTCACCATCCGCGGCCTGATTTACAGCGGAATCGGATCGTTGGGAATCGCTTATGAGCTTCTTTTTCGGCACCCGCCAGAAGTGATAACGATTCTGCTCTATTCGGCCATAGTGGGGATCGGTCTGATTGCTATATTCTTTCTGAAGGAGGCTCCATAGGTTGGTGGCACAGCGAGCGGCCATTCTTGTTTTTGCCGCCTGTCTGATTGGCAGTTTGATCCCGGTTTCTGGAAAGGCACAGCCGGTTTTCCGGTTGGAGAAATCGGCCGGGTTTCAAAAAGCCTACAGCACAGACCAAGAAGATCCGCGCCTGTTGTATACGGATGTCCTGCAGTATGATGTGGATCTGGAAATTCCGGGATACGGCCGGCCGCTCCGCGGCCGCGTGCGGATGCGGTTTGTGAGCAAAACGGACAACTTGAGTGATGTCCTGTTTCACCTTCATTTCCAAATGTCCATCGATAGCATCAGGACAGGTGGCAGACGCATTCCATTTGCCGCCGGTGCCTATCAGGTGGTTGCCCAGCTGCCCACGCCTATCGCTTCGGGAGACACGGCGGAGATTGAGATTTTTTTCAGAGGGCAGCCCGGAAACGACGGATTTGGCGGTTTTTTTGACCGCCAAGGGTTTATTTACACTGTGGGTGAAGGGATCTACACCTATCCGCCATCCATGACCCATTTCTGGATCCCCTGTAAAGATGTGCCGTGGGATAAGGCCCAATTCCATTTCCGGATTTCCGTCCCCGCTGGTCTATTCGTGGGCTCCAACGGGGTGCTCAAAGCGGTAGAAAAGGATTCCGTTTCCGGGCTTTTAACTTATCTCTATGAAGGAAAGCACCCGATGGCCACTTATCTTGCCGCCCTTGCGATAGCGCCCTACCAGGTACTCCGGGATTCTGTCCGGTTGCAGAGTGGGAGGATGATGCCGCTTTATTACTATGTTCCTTCTGTACTGATGGAGCGGGCAGAAAGGGATTTTTCCACAGTGCCCGATATGGTCCGGATTTTTGAGGAGCGGTTCGGTCCCTATCCGTTTGAACAGTATGCCATGGCTGTGGCTCCCATGAGGGGAGCGATGGAGCACCAGACCATGACGACATACAGCAATAGCCTTCTTACGGGAGATATGCGCTTTGAGGCAGTGGTTGCGCATGAACTGGCGCATCAGTGGTGGGGAGACTGGGTCACACTGAGGGATTGGGAAGAGATCTGGCTTAACGAAGGGTTTGCCAGCTACGGGGAAATAATCTATTTTGAAGCCCGCTGGCCCGAAAAAGACGTCAGAAACCTGCTGCGGGAGAAGGCCTTTCAGTATTTTCAGGAAGTGGAGGATTTCGGTGCATTTCCCGTGGCAAAACCGGATTTCATGTGGGGAGCCACGGTGTATGAAAAAGGTGCCTGGGTGCTTCACATGCTGCGGGACCAGATTGGTGAAGAACGTTTCTGGGAAGTTCTCCGCCGCTACGGAGATCGGTTTGCTTATGGGAACGCACGCATCGGGGATTTTATGACCGTGGTAAATGAGGTGACGGGCCAAAACTGGGACTGGTTTTTTCTGCAGTGGTTGTACCGGCCAGATTTTCCGCAGGTAACAATCCGGTCCTATTATGAACCGCTGGGGGATGGTAGCCGGTATCGGGCAACACTGGCAGTGGAACAGGTTCAAGCTTCGAAACTGCCTTACCGTTTTCCGCTGGAAGTGGCTTTTGTGGGTGCGGCAGATACAGCGTTCAGTCAGTTTGAAGTGCAATCCCTTTCGGAAATGTTTCAGGATACGCTGGATTTCCTGCCGCTGTCTGTGGTTCCAGATCCCCATCTGCGGGTACTGGGGCGTTTTCAGATCCTCTCAGGAGATCAGGAACCCGTCGTACCCAGAAGCCTTCAGCTTTCATTGGGCTTTCCCAATCCCTTCGTAGGGCACTTCCACAAATGGGTTCGCTTTGAGGTCCTGAGTTACCGTACCCTTCAGCATGTGCAAGTATCGGTGTTTGATCTCCGAGGGCGGAAAATCCGCGACCTGATGCGCGGAGAACTGACCCTGGGGAAACACTTTCTACGCTGGGATGGCCGCGACGAGACGGGGAAAATGGTTCCATCGGGCGTGTATTTTCTGATTCTGTCATCACCTTCGGCAAAAGAAAAGAGGAAAATTGTATTTGTCCACTAAAAGGCGGAACGCTCTGGCCGGGTTTGGCCGGGAAAAANCCAGGCGGCAATGGAATCNGGAGTTTAGGTTACGGAAAATTGGGTTGATGAATTTGGCGTTCCTTCCAGGATGCGGGGCCGTCATTTGGAAAGAATGAAACGATCCACACGCAGGCTAATGTTTTCGG
>MTOL01000409.1 GCA_002011685.1 Deferribacteres bacterium JdFR-76 | reverse complement strand
AATGAATCGGGTTTGCCGATTTCTGGATTTACCGACCGCGCATAGGCAAAGCCGGACAAAAATTCACCAAACCAGTAACGCAGGGCATTCACATTGTGCACCCCGCCATCCGTAATAAAACCGCCCACATGCTGTGGCTTCTGCCGCCACTGAGTCCCGGCATATGGATTGGTGGAGGGCCGCACATCCAGNAAGACATTCCAGAACACAGCATACGGCCTGCCTATGGTCCCTTCATTCATCAGATCCTGGATTTTCGCGAACGTAGAGCGGTAGCGGAAGTTTTCGGCTACCATCTTAACCGGAACGAATGTTCTGTCAAGCAGGAGCATCTGGCGAGCCTCGTCCAGATTTGCCGCCAGCGGTTTTTCCACCATTACGTGTTTTCCAGCTTGAAGCGCATCCCGGGTTACGGCATAATTCAGGTAGATGGGAAGAGCGATGAGCACGGCCTCGACATCACGGCGTTCCAGAAGCTCACGGTAGTCCAGAACATAATCGACCCCACCAACCAGTTCGGCAAAAGAACGGGCCTTCGGCTCTGTATGGTTGCAAACCACTACAATTTGAAAGTAATCCCTCAAGCGCTGCAGGGCTGGCCAGTGTAGCTTCCGCGTGGCAATTCCGCACCCAATAATCCCCAGGCGAATGGGCTCTTTTTGCATCAGCCGTCCTTCCGGATCCTCTAAATCTCCGGGTTTATGCCGCGAAGGGAATAAAAAAAGCGCGCCAGGAGGGATTCGAACCCCCGACCTGCGGATTAGAAGTCCGCTGCTCTATCCAGCTGAGCTACTGGCGCACCCAAAAAATATAGCCAATTTTCCGAAATCAGACAACGGAAATTCCCGGCAAACTCAGGCCCCTTCGCCCCTGCGGTCTCGTGCTGTCCGTTCCCCAAACTGCCACAGCCGTTTCGGCGCCGGTTTAAGAGGCCACCAGCGCCGCCGTGTTGCCCCTGTTCCTGAAAATCTAAGGCAATTCTGGGAACCGTTCCGGCGGCTTCCGGTGCCGGGTAGCTTGCTCATAAGCGTAGGCTATTTCAATAAGAGTGGGTTCGCTAAACAAACGGCCAACAATCTGAAGCCCGGCAGGCAACCCGCTTTTTGTGAATCCCATGGGAACCGTAAATCCCGGAAACCCGGTATGAGGTGGAATCAGCTGGCTGTTATCTCCAGCTGGGCTTTTCAAGTCACCGATCTTTCGGGGCGGATTGCTCCACGTTGGATAGACGAACGCATCCAGCTGGAGCCGATCCATGGCTTTCTCGAACGCCTCCCGCAGCGCGATATTTCGCGGGTCATGGTAGATGTCCTTGCAGGGCGGCGGATCGGGTGCCAGGAGCGCGCGCTTTAGCCGTTCTTTGATGTAAGGAGCATACTTTCCGGTCCGGATAATCTCTTCCAGTGTGCGGAAGGGTGCTTTTTCTCCCAGCGACGCAAAATACCCCTCCAGGTCGTGCCGAAATGTGTTGCACCAGATGTTCTCCGTCAGCTTTTCGAAGTTAGGAATCTCAAAAGGATCCACAATTTCTGCTCCGCCTTTCTGCAAATCTTCAATGGCCTGTTCAAACAGCTGCAAGATTTCCGGATCGGTTGTTGGCTGGTTCGTGTAATAGCGAAATACGCCAATGCGTTTTCCTTTCAACCCATCTTTCTTCAAGAAGGGCAAATAGGATGGCGGTTTTTTCTCGATGCAGAGCTGGGTAATGGGATCCGCCGGATCGTACCCCGCAATCACGTCCAGCACGCGGACGGCATCCTCAACCGTCCGTGCCATCGGTCCGCCGATGTCGTTGCGCAGATAAAGAGGAATGATCCCATCGCGGCTGGTGAGTCCCATGGTCGAACGGATTCCCACAAGGGAGCAGTGAGAAGAAGGTCCCCGGATGGAATTGCCCGTGTCCGTTCCCAACCCAACAAGACCCAGATTGGCAGCCACCGCGGCGGCTGTCCCGCCACTGGATCCCGCTGGTACCCGGCTCAGATCATAGGGATTTCGGGTGGTTCCAGCAATGGAACTCACTGTTTGATAGGGACTGAAAGCCCATTCAGCCATATTGGATTTGGCGAGAATAATGGCTCCTGCTTCCCGGAGTTTTCGGACCTGGTATGCATCATCTGGGGGCACAAATCCCTTCAGGGCAGCTGAACCGGCTGTTGTTTGCATGTCGTACGTCTCGTAATTGTCTTTCACAATTATCGGAATACCGTGCAGTGGCCGCAGCTTTCCTGTACGGCGTAATTCATCATCCAGTTCTCTGGCCCGTTTTATGGCATTCGGGTTGACCATAACAATGGCGTTCAACCCCGTCTTTTTATCGTAAGTCTCAATGCGCTCCAGATACGTCCGCACTAGCTGCTCAGCTGTCAATTTTCCTTCTTTCATCGCCTGATGAACTTCGGCAATCGTTATTTCAACCACAGGGAATGAAGCTTTTTTCCCACAGCCAGAAAAAGGCAGCCCCACAAGCAAAATACCGGTCAAAACGATTTCCCGTCTCATCGGTAGCCCTCCTGTCTTTTAAGGGAAAGGCTGCATTCCTTTCGCCCCCATGCATCAGATTCAGAAGCAGCTCCCTCTGCCCGTCGCTTCTGCTGTGTTCAGCAGCTGTCCCGCCTTTCGCGTTTTCCAACGGGGGCAAAGCTATTGGGACCGCAACTGGTCTTCGTCGCGGCAAAATTTACCGCAATCATCCGGCCAGATTTTCAAAAAAACTGTTTTTTTGTATCCAAAAGTCTTCCAAAACAGCCGGCCAGATGATTAGCGGATTATGTGAAACTTCGTCTGCCGCCCGTGTAAGAAACTGATGGTACCATTCCGGAAAACAGCATCCTCCTCCAGGGCGATACGTACCTTCTGCCCGTTCCATTCCGGAACGGAAACCTTTACGCTCAGCTCAATGGAATAACAGGTATTATTATGCACCGGATAATCTCCCTTCCCCGGCACGCCTTCCTGATGGTCCCACAATCCAATGGTGGGCCCCGCCGCATGGCCGTGGAATCCCAGCGGATGGGAATAGATGCTTCCGTTGATCCCTTCCGCTTTTGCCCGTTCCAGGGCGGCCTTCAGAATCTCATTTCCGGTTCTCCCCTCGCGAAATTCGGCCAGCAAAATATCCTGCAGGCGATTTCCGATGGCCAGGGCCCGTTTCAACCCTTCCGGCACATCAGTCTCATCTTCCCGCAAAACGTAGGCGTGCTGCTGCGTATCGGTGCACAGCCGCAAATACTGAATGCCGATATCGCAGTGAAGGAGGTCACCGCGGCGGATCACATTCCCGCCCGCATTGGTGGAACGGGCCCCGTCTGGCCTCTGAATATCCACTGAAGGTTGAAACCAGGTATCCAGATCCAGTTCTTCAAACCGCTGGCGAATCCACCACGACACGTCCTGCGTGGTGGTAACACCGGGAGTAATCACCCGATTGGAGAAGGCCTCAGCGATAATCTGATGGGCAATGGCTACAAGCTGTGGGTACACCTCCAGTTCTTCTGGTGTACGGGTTTCCAGCCAGCCAATGGCGATCTTCTCAGCGGAAACGAGCCGGCTTGCATATTTGGATCCCAGTACACGAACCAGTTTTTCCTTCAATGTAGCAGAAAGCCCATCCGCTAGGGCAAAGGTTTCCGAAACATCAATGCCAATCCGCTTGGGGTCCAGCTCCCGGATGGTGCGAGCCAGGCGTTCCCACTGCCCCATCTTTTGCGGGTCCCACAAATTTTTGTACAACCGGCCAATGGGATACCGGCTAACTGAAAAACGCTTTACCCCCTCTTTTCCGCGATCCACGAATAGCAAAATGGTCAGCCTCCGGGCCGAAAACACGGGTTCCGGCACCAGAGTAAGGTAGACTGGATCTTCATTGTACTCCCGGCAAATGACCAACCAGGCATCAATTCCGGCACGGCGCATCAGATCCGGCAGAATCGTTTCCAGCCGGTGTTCCAGCCAGCGGTTCACCACCTGTGCACGTCGCGGAAGTGGAACAATGTCTGGCATCTGAGCGCCGGCATCCATGGCCATGTAAGCCAGCAGGAACACCGAAAACAATAAACGAGAACGCTTCATTTTTCCTCCCTCGTTATTCTGGACAGGACAGAAATTCGTCCTTTTGTCATTACCTGAAAAAGACTATTCTTCTGCTTGAAGGATCAGTGTTGTTTGAGCAGCCAGAAATTCCGCCCGCACGAAAATGCGCCAGAGAACGTAAAGCTCTCCCCAGAATAGACCGAAAAGAATCATTCCCCAGGAACTGTGAGTGGCACCGGGAGCCGTGATCAGGTAGAAGACCATGCCGAACAGCCCGGTAGCAGCTACCAGCAAATAAAGCCCAATCGTTTTGAAGAAATGCCGGAAGACAAACCGCGCGGCCCGACCAATTGCCAGAAACGGGCTGGCCAGGTTTTGTCCGACCGCGTGAATTTTGGCATAATCGGCAAGGAGATTAACGACCACCACCAGGCTCCAGAGAATCAGGTATTTCACCACCGTCAGGGCGAAATGTACCCGTTCATCGATGGTCTGGCGTGTGATGTTTTCCACTATCTGGGAAAAAAACGGAAGGAGCACCATAAAAATAATCGCGTAAGCTGCACCGGCCAGCAAAACGATTCCCAGGATCCGCCAGAAATAGCGGGCTGCCAGTGCAAAAAAACTGTTTTCCTCACCAAAACCGTACTGGTGAATCAATCCTCCGGAGAAGAATATCCAAAATAGCAAATAAACAACGGCCAGGCCAAAGAGCAGCGCAGGAATGCCCGCGAGCTTCCCGGTCACCAGCCGATCCAACGATTCCAGAATAGCCCCTGCACCGCTAATCTGCGGTCCAAAGGTAGATTCCAGTTTTCCCGCGTCTTTCAAAAACACCTGATACCAGCTGGTATCAAACGACCGAAGCATGTTTTCTGCTGCCAGGCTTTTACCTAGAGATTCTTCAATGGCCTCCCGCAAAGCCACCCCAGGAAATAGCACCAGCACAAACTGCAGTACGAACAGCAAAACCAGCCAGCGACGGGTCTGCCAGACTTTTCTCCAACCATCCGAGAATGCTTTTATGATGGACATACCTCTCTCCTTCTCTTTCTGTTAAGCGGATCACACAAAAAATGCGAAAAACTCCAGCAGATGCTGCAGCCAGACCATCCATTTTGTCGCCCACTTGAAAGCGGCTTTTTTTGCCGGCGCATCTTTCACCCACGAATTATTGGAAGTGTTGACATCCAGTACCAGCTTGTGATAAGGATCCACCTCCACCTTCACTACCCGTTCCGGACGCGGGTAAACAAACCTCACCCAGCGCTCTTTCCCATCCCAGCGTTCAAGAACAGTGTCGCCGTCCGCAAACGTTACTTTAATTTCCACCGGCAAGATCATCTCCCCCCATCGGCGAATGTATACGGTAGAGCGCGCGGAAGCGGTGCTGGTATCCCTCTTCACCGGGACAAACCGTCCTTCCACAAAATCATATCCTTTCGTGGGCTGCAATTTACGGTATTTCACATCGTCCACGGCGTAATCCAAGACGTTGGATTGGTTGTACACCTGTTCAAAAAACCAGGAATAATCCTCCCCCGTTACTTCATTCACCACCGCAAAAAAATCCCGCGGTTTCGGGTGTTTGAATTTCCACCGTTCAAAATAGGTGGACATTATCTTCTGAAATACGGGCCACCCCACCAGATTTTCCAGAGTTCGCAGCATGCGCGCCGGTTTTCCATAGGAATTGACCCGGTAGCCTCCCGGACCGTATTGCCAGGAAAGGGTGGACATGCGGTCACGCTTCAGTTCTGAATAAAAGCCGAAATAAGAATCGGAGCGGGCTGTGCGTTCCGGAACCGAAATATCTTCAAACACATAGGGAATAAATCCTTCAAAGTAACGCCGCACCAGAACCGGTCCCGGAAAAGCCGCCTCCATGGTACGAGTTGTTGAATAGGTATTGAACCCTTCGTCCAGCCAGGCGTGTTCAAATTCGTTA
Organism: Deferribacteres bacterium JdFR-76; assembly: GCA_002011685.1. GTDB lineage: Bacteria > Zhuqueibacterota > JdFR-76 > JdFR-76 > JdFR-76 > JdFR-76. Next base: position 683 of record MTOL01000409.1, on the reverse strand, counting down.
TTGGCCACAATACCATACCAGAACTGATGGCCGCATTCATGGACAGTTACCCCTTCCGGAGAGCGCGCAGCCCGCGGTGACAGCCACCGCGTTCCCCCGGTAAAAAGCGTGGGATATTCCATCCCCCCGGAGCCGGAACGATAAGCAGGATCTACAATGGTGAGATGGCCATACGGATAAGGCCCCCACCAGGTGCCGTAATATTTCAGCGCCGCTTTTGTGGCTTCAAAATATCGTTCTTTTTTGGAAAGGTGGTCCGGCATAAGCAGAAGCCGGAGTTTTACCCTGGGCAATCCCGGTTCGTCGAACACATCTTCGAATACTTTAAAATGAGGCGATGCAACCCACACAAAATCATGTACATCTTCCTGATAGAAACGGTGAGTGGTGGTTCCGTCTCCGTTCTCTCTGCGCCCAATTTCTTCGCCCGTTGCTCCCACAATCCACCCGGAGGGCACGGTCAAACGCACATCGTATACTCCAAAATCTGCAAAAAATTCCGTTTGAATGAACTGATGGCAGTTCCATGTGCCATTTTCCTCAAACACCCCAACTTTGGGGAACCACTGGGCTATGAAGAAATAATCCCCGCGGAAGCCGGTTCGGGCAAACGTCCGCGGAATCTTCAACTCCCATTTCAGGCGGACCCGGACGGTTTCTCCCGGGCGGATGGGCCGCGGCAG
>MTOL01000009.1 GCA_002011685.1 Deferribacteres bacterium JdFR-76 | reverse complement strand
CAACCAGCTTTGTGCCGGTTTGTACCGGCAGGTGAATTTTCTTACAACCTGTATGGGAATTCTCCGGGAGGCCCTCGCCAGTCTCCTGGATGAAGGTCAGTGCCGCAAGAGCTCTGGGGGTTGCCCCTTTGGCGAAGTTGGGGGACCGGGTAAGGCAGCGACGACCAGGCACTGGTGGTTTTCTGTTTCAACCGCCAGGATGTCTGAAACAGCGCTTCAGAAGGCGGTCTGAAAATCTTTAACCTCCGGCCGAATTCTGATAGGAGAGCAACAGTGGAGCAAAAGTTCTAAGGGTAAATGAAATTCTTGACGGGTTCACCTGCCGGCTGCATGTCGATTTCTGGACTCTGGATGTTTCCTGGTGGGTCCTAGTACGGAAAAAAGGTAGGAAAGGGGGGCCCTGGGGACGTTAGCGCGGTTGATTTTGCCTTGAACGGCATCGGCTTGTTTTCCTTGCGAATAGCGGGGATTCCACCAAAGGCAGAAGACAAAGGGAAAACTTACAGCGAACCTGAAGCTGGAATGCCCAGGTATGAATATCCCACCGGCGCGCGGCGATGGATATTCTTGCCGAAAAAAATGCTCTGGCGGGCTATTGAGGGGTTGAAGCGCAATCGGGCTCCGACAAAGCTCTGGGACGGACCCTGTGGCAAATCGGCTGGCAGGAGAGGAACTGGAAAAACCGGAGGAAGAGTTTTTGGCTCTATCATTGGAGGAGAATTCCAAAAAAATCTGCTTTGAGCCCTGCGGGCGCTGAAGGGGCAATCCATTCGGCCGTTGCTTTTGAGGTTCTTTCGATTCCGTATCGGTCAAATCGGAAACTCTCTGAAAAAAATGACTTGGGCCGTGGCTGCAAATTTCGGACCTGAATGAGAATTTCGTGAAACTCCGGGTGTGTTCAACCTCGCAAGAATCGGATTGTCCGGCTAAATGGCGGTTGGCTGTTCATTTTCCAGCACGCAGTCGAGGAATAAGGCGGCAGTCCAGGAAAAGGAGTTGCTCCCGTATCCAGTGCCCTCGAAGGGGTCGAAATATTCATAGAAGCCGAACCGGCGCACCAGTTCAATAATGTCCTGCCGGACACTTTCCGCCTTTTCGTGAAAGCCGTAGCGCCGGAGGCCGTGCATCAGCAGCCAGTTGATGTTGATCCACACCGGCCCGCGCCAGTATTTCTGCCGGTCGAACTGGGCATTTTCCACATTGAAATTGGGCACTGAAAAACAGTTCCGGTTGTGCATGGGACAAAAAGCATGGGATTCTAGCTTGCTGTAGATTTTGCTGGCTTGCTTTCTTGTTGGAGCACCGTGAATAGAGGCAAGAGGGAGGAGGCGCTTTCCGTCTGCAGCAATTCGTGGGTCTGCAGGTCGTATGTGCCAAAGGCGCTCAGCACCGGTGACCACAGTTTTTCGCGGAGAGCCGCACCGGTTTGAACCCACCATTCCTCAACCTGGCGGGTATCTTCTCCCAGAATCCGTCCGATTTCTGCGAGCGCCTCGTTAGCCTGGACCAGGATGGCGTTGAACAGGGGACCCTGAATTACAAAGGGACATTCCTGAAAGATCCTTTCTTCGTGGTAGGAATACTGGCGGAAAAGTTGAATCAGGAAGATGAAGCGGGCGTATTCCTGGCTTGTGGGCCGCTGGGTTGCCGGTACATCCTGGAGGAGGTCTTTCCGGGAAGCGCGTAACGCCGCGAGATGCTCTGCGGGGATTCTCTGAAGCGGTTTGTCCCACACCGGAGAATTATCCAGCCCGGATTCCCACGGATGGCGGATGTAGGCCAGTCCTTCGTTGAAGGGGTCTCTGTAGCGGTAGAAGTAGGCATGGGCACGGAAAAGCCGGGGATACAGCCAGCGCAGCCATTCCGTTGTGTTGCTTCCAGGGGCGGCCCGCTGGTGAATTTCCAGAGCGGCCCGTGCATGTACTGGCGGCATGGTGATGCCGGAGGTAAAAAGGCTCGGAGGAGCCGCAAGGCTCCGTTCACATTGCCAAATGTCCGGCTCCGGAAAGTAGCGGCCAAAAGATTGCGGATCGAAAACAATCTGAGGAATCATCCCATTGGTCCACTGCGCCTCGAACAGGGAAGTGATTTCCTGCATGGCACGCTGTGTATCGTATCGGGCGTACCCGATGGCAACAAAACCGGAATCCCAGCTCCACTGATGAGGATAGAGCGTACGCGATGGCCGGGTGAACCGGCCGGTCCAGTTGGCGGCAAGAGTTCGTTTGGCGGAGTGAATAAGTGTCTGGAGTTCCAACATTCTCTGCAAAATCCTGTTTTTCCCGCGGGTTTGCCCTGCCCTGTGGATTGGAGGTGGGCGGAACCTGGCAAAGTCCCACGAGCTGATAAGAACCGTGTTCAAAAAACGGGAGATCGGCCTGAAGGCCTTTCTCCCGGGATGTTTTCATCTATTTTTGCAGCGTAACCTTTTCAAACATCAGGTGGAGAAATCCGTGGCCCGTGCCCGGAACTGGAGAGGATTTGCCGCTGGTGTCCTGAGGTGGAAGGATGATATGGGCTTCTATGCTCTGCGGGCTGTGGTCGGTTTGATCCACGTCGCCGGAGGTGATTAACATGAGATTGTCTGTCCGCGCCCGGGAAGAGATCATGATGTGAATCGGCCGGTTGCTGGCAATCACGTTGCCGTCGAGGTCCTTCAGGTCTGCTGTGGCCCATACGGTGATGTAGGAAAGCAAACGAGGCATCAGAGCGACGCCAATCCCGGTCGTGCCGTGCATTACTTTGTCAAATCCCACGCCGCCGTAAAATGTGTGGTCGCCGGTGCCTTTTTCCTTGTGAATAACGCGGATGCTATCAATGCGAAAACCACTGCCGTCCAGGCGCTGGTACCTGAGGTTGAACAGTTCCGCGTCGTCTTTTGACCCGGATGAATCTTCCTCATCCCTGTCGCTTACTTTCAGGACGAAGGAACCGGAGCCCGGGGCGATGGCATTGGAGAATGGAGTTGGGGTCATGGCGGGATTCATGGCCGCCGGCCCAGGGAGGATCTCGTACGCCGTGGTCCAGTCCCGATTCGGTTCCTCGAGCTGCACCTCTTCGAACATCATATGCAGGAAACCGTGGTCGGTGCCGGGCACAGGACTCATGTTGCCCTGAGTATCCTGCGGCGGCAGGATGATGTGCGTTTCTGCCACACGGATATTGTGGTCCGACCTGTCTTCGCTGGCCGAGGCAATCATCTTCAGGTTCTTATCTCGGACGCGGGTGGCCGTCATCATGTGAAGCAACCTTCCGGCAGCGATCACCTCGCCGGTATCAGCGTTCTTCAGATCCGCTATGCCCCAGAGGGTGATATAGGACAGCATCTTGGGCATCAGCGGGGTGCCGATGCCCGTGTTTCCGTGCATCATCTGGTTGCGGCCGATGCCCCCGAAGAAAGGATGGTCGCCAGTGCCCGCAGGTTTGTGAATCACCTGGATCGCATCAATTCGGTAGCGGGTGCCATCGTTGCCGGTAAACTGAATGTCAACCGAAACCACTTGATCCTGTGAACCGGCGGAATCTTCGACGCTCACGTCTTTCACGGTAAGGCTATAGGAGCCGGTTGTGGGAAAAAGATTGTCCGAGAACGGTGTGGGGTTCATGGCTGGATTCATCACGGCCGGTCCAGCGAGAACTTCGTAAACAGCACCGGTTGGGGAACTGGATGTTTTGGCAAAGGTGACGGGTTCTGCATAGATAGCAGAAGCCGTGCGTTTTTCGGATTCATCTGTGATGACACTGGAACTGCTATCTTTGCTGCAGCTGACAATGGCACCGCTCAGCAGCAACACCGGGAGAATCGTATATAGCTTTTTCATGATTTTTCCTCTGTTGGTGATTTGGTTTTTAAACTATGTTCCGCCGCGTGGGCGCGGAAGTGGTGCGATTCTTATCTTGTGGTGATCATGAGGATTCCTCCTTTGCTGGAAGGATCGTTGCGTCTGTTTAGCTATTGCAACAATCTGCTGACGAGATTATTCCCGTTATTTTGATTTGGGTGGGCAATAGCGGTATACAGGCACGGAAAAGATGTGGCGCAATCTCCAGATGACGGGGAAAAATGCGCGGCCTCAGGTCATTTCAGATCGAAACGGAGGCAAAAAACACTCCTTTATGCTTCCCTTTGTTTTTAGACGCCCCGGTGTAATTCAAACAAAGGAGTCAGTAAAGCGGGACCGCTGAAAGATCTGAATTACGCGGGGATGAACCGGGAATTCGGGAGGCACGGAGAGAAAACAGCTGAAAACGAAAACGACAACGAGCACCAAATGTTATGCTTTCAATTTCCTCCGTGCCTTTCCTCCCCATTTGCGGGTTTCTTGGTATCCGGTTATTTGATCAGCATCAGCTTGTACTGTTTCTGGTGTGCCGTTCCACCAACCGTCTGCAGTGTGGCCCGCACCAGATAAACCCCGGCGGCTACCCGCCGGCCCGATCGATTCCGGGCGTTCCAGACGAACCGGTGAATTCCCGGCCGGAATCTCCGGGATGCCAGTGTGAGAATTTTCCGGCCTCTGAGGTCGTAGACCGCCACCTCGAGCCTTCCTTCCTGTGCCGTTCGTACCCGAATAGTAGTTTCCGGGTTAAAGGGGTTCGGGTACGCAGAAATCAGAAGCGGGGATTCGGGCAGGGGAACGGGATGTTCTTGCACCGCAGTAGCGGCAATTTGCATTTCCAGAGAATCGATGGTGACCGGCATATTGGGCTCCGCTTCGTAAATCTGGCGGAACGTTTGGATTTCCGGAGTGTTGTGTTCGAAAAGGGCTTCCACGAAGCGGGGTGAAAGGGATTGGTAGAGCAATTTTACCTCAAGCCGATAAGTGGTGGTTGGATCCAGTCCACCGATTTTGTACGTGACCGTGTCGATACCGGTCCCCTCCAGTGCACCGCTGCGGTTGAAGTTGGGGTCCTGGGCCGCCTGTCCCACCACTGCCGTGGAGTCGTAGTACGGACCGTTGGCGGTGAACCCTTCCGGGGGGATCCGGTTGTCTTTAAGGAATCCGGCTGCCCGCAGAAGCGTGTAGTTGACGTTTCCGTCCACATCTTTCATCACGGCCTCGTACACCTGCACCTGATCCTGCTGCCTGATAACATCATAATGCGGTTCGTACGACCGATCCAGCGGCAAAATTTTTCCGGTTGTGGAATCCCAGGCTCCGGACACAAAAATGGACGTCCCACCGGGATCTTTCAAGTTTACATAAAGCCAAGCCCGCCGGCTGGGGTAAGCCGTGGGAAATTTGTGGCCCGTCAGGTTCTTCACCGCCACTTTTACAACGAGTGAATCACTCTGCCAGGCGAATGCAGCCGTTATCCGGGCTGTGGCCTGCTGAAGGTTCCGCAGCGTCCGGGCAATGGTGCTGTCGAAATGGATCGCGGCAGCCGTTACGCCCAGCTGACTGCCGTATTTCTTCAGAATCCGCAGCATGTACACGTTGCCACCCACGAATTCGTGCTTTCCGAAAGGAGAACGTCCCGCCAGGGTTTGCGGCCGGTTGGAAATTACCACCGGTCCGCTGATGCGGGGGACATGGCAGCTCTGGCATTCTATTCCCTCTTTGGCAAAACGGCTGTTCTTCCACTCCAGGTAGGGCGTCTGCTCCGGCGCTTCGCCCACGATGTTACCGCTGTTGTCCACCGTGGGTGTGAACAGCGTGTGGCAGGTGGCGCAGAGTTCGGATTGCGAAATGTGCGGTCCGTGCACCGGAGTAAAGCCGGTGTTCATCACCATGCTGTTGCCGTTGGGGTTGGCGTAGGGACCGTAAATCAGCTTCACATCTTTGATGACGTAGTGCCCGGAGAAACTTTCATCCTGACCCAGATTGGCCGGGTCGATCTGGTGGCAGAGGGTACAGCTCACCCCGTCCAGGGCCAGGGGATCGGCCACCATCTCTGCGATGGAGTAGGCCTGAGCGCCTTGGTCAATCGCCTCCGTCCGGCCCAGCGGCGCATGGCAGGTCGTGCATTTGTCCTCGATGATCTGCTGTAGCTGGGGATGAGCGGCCACTTCGGCACTCACCTTGGCGCGCCAGAAAGGATCGCGGGCCGCATTGGCCATCATGGTGGAACGCCACAGCGTCACCGGGGAAACGTCATGTCCGTTTGCATCCAGAAGCGCGGCGGTGTTGGGAGCACCAGGCTGATGGCAGGTGGCACAATTTCCGGAACCGCTGAACAGGGTTGACGTCTGTGTGGGCAGGGCCTGGGGCAAAACGAACTGCGGCAAAAGAACAAGCAGGANGGTAAAAAACATCCGGTGTTTCATGACGGACCTCCTTCCATGAAGGTGAGGGAGAATGATATAACGGCCGGCCTTTCCAGAATGTCCATTGCTGTAAGCTTTTTTGCCGGGAAAAATACCAATGCCAACGGATTTTCTGTGGATTTTGATTTCTGGTCGAATATACTGGCAAAATACGGCTTTTTCTACACTTTTCCGGCGCGCAGACCATTGGCAACCGCCAGCAATTCCGACACTTCATGGAAGAAGNCCGCGCCCGCCACGCTGAGGATCCCGCTGAGTGCCGATGGGATCAACAGGGCCAGCACGATCAAGGAAAATACGATGTTCTGGGTACTGACCGACCGGGCCTTTTTGCCCAGGTGGATGGCGAAGGGAACTTTGCTGAGGTCGTCACCCATCAGGGCAATGTCGGCGGCTTCGATGGCGGCGTCGGTACCGGCCGCACCCATGGCCATTCCCATCGTCGCGCGGGCCAGCGCTGGCGCGT
>MTOL01000176.1 GCA_002011685.1 Deferribacteres bacterium JdFR-76 | reverse complement strand
ATTCCCGCAGGAATGACCAGGTAACCGTCGATCTCTTTGTTTTCCACCATTTCATTCAACTCAGGTTTGAGATCTTCGAGGGCCGCGGGAGAGGGAAGGTTTTTGCGCAGAAAAACATAGACCCGCTTTCCACTGCGGGTTGTATCAGAAAGGAACGCCTCCATACGATCCAGAACCTGGCCCGAGAAGTCGATCGCCACAAAGCGCAGAGATTTGTCCAGCTTTAGACTGCTAATCCAGATGGGAATAATAAAGATTGCCACAATAAAAATGGGGAAAAAGATGAGTCCCAGCCAAAACCCCTTGGTCTTTACGCGTGTTAAGAACTCCCGCCTTACCACAACCCAGGATCTACGCATGTTGCTCCTCCATCCGACGAACAGTGTCCACAAAAATCTCATGCAGCGACGGTTCGGCCAGCTCGAAGCGGAAGATCTCCACCTGGGAAGTTAGCTCCCGCAGAAAGGTCTGCGGATCTGCTTCGTCCTTCAAATAGATTTCCATGTAACGGCCAAAATCACTGACCTTTTCTACCAAAGGATGCCCATCGAGGAATTCGGCATCGCCATCATACTCCAGAAGGACATGGTTTTTACCGTAGCGTTGTTTGATTTCAGCCAGCGGTCCCTGAAGAACCGCTCTCCCGCGGTTTATCAGACATATGGCGTCACACATTTTTTCGACCTGCTCCATCAGATGGGTAGAAAGGATGATGGTTGCTCCCTGCCGGTTCATTTCCAGAAGGATGTCTTTCAGCAAATCGGTGTTAACGGGGTCAAGACCGGTGAAAGGTTCGTCCAAAATCAGCAGCCGCGGTCTATGAATAACTGTTAGGATGAACTGTACTTTTTGCTGCATTCCGCGGGAAAGCTCTTCCACCTTTTCCTCCTGCCACTCCAGGAGGTCCAGCCGCTCCAGCCAGTGCTTCATCTCTTTTTCGATCTGGCTGCGGTCCATTCCCTTTAATTCCGCGAAAAAGCGGATCACTTCTTTCACTTTCATTTTCCGATAGAGGCCGCGTTCTTCCGGCAGATAGCCAACCGATCTTAACAGCTCCAGCGTTACTGGCTGGCCAAAAATGCGGATCTCCCCCGTATCAGGCAGAATGATGTTCATAATCATCCGGATGGTGGTGGTTTTGCCGGCCCCATTGGGCCCCAGCAAACCGTAGATTTGCCCTTCTTCCACCTCCAGCTGCAGGTTCTGCACAGCACGGACGTCTCCGAACGTTTTATTCACATTCCGAATCTCCAGCACGTTCACGGCACCACCTCATTTTACTTCAGGTTCAAACGGAATTGCGCCCACGTCCACCTTCCTCAGTTCATGCAACATGATTTTCTTCAGCTCAGCCGCCACCTCTCCAGGGAGCGGTGGGCATTCATGTTCTGCAAGAATCTTTTCAACCTGCAACGCAGCCCGTTCCCAGAGGGTTTTCGCCCCTTCGGCTTCCCAATCCCTTAAATTCTTCCGGTCGATAACCCCAGATGGAAAATAGAATTCATCTCTGAACCATTCCAGTGTTTTTGGTGAAGTTAGAAAATAATCCCCTTCGTAGATATTTCCATACAGATCTTCGCCAAAAACCTCCGACCGGGCCTGAATGCCACGCTTCAGCCAGAGGGCCTGCCCGCAAATTTCATGATCGATGACCAGTTTTTCGAGAGATTGGCAACTTTCAAAATCGAGCATTCCGGGTCCGGAAATAACATTCACACCAGCCAGGACAGCGAGCACCGCTCCCATTCCTGTTTCAAAACCGGCCTGGGCGTCGGGTTGCTTCGCGTCCGATAGTGCCATGTATGCATGGGTAGGAAGTCCAAGATACTTCCCAATCTGAGCATAAGCGGCATCCATCATCATGGTTTCGATAGCCCCCATGGGAGTGGTTCCGGTACGCATATCAAACACAGCGGGCGATCCACCAAAGATGATGGGAGCCCCCGGTCCGGCCAGCTGATGAATGACGATACCGCTGAGGTTCTCCGCCGTAAGCTGAACCAGAGCCCCAAGGAGCGTCACAGGAGCAGTGGCGCCTGCCAATGGCATAGACACCAGCTCCGCCGGGACCCCTGTCCGGGCACACATCATCAGGTCATGGCAGGTAAGTTCGCTCCACTTTAGCGGCGGTGAAGGACAGCAGTCAAAAATGGCCAGCGGCTTTTCTCGCAATGCCTGCTCCGAGCCCCTCACTGCCACGAGCATCCGGTACATGACCTCAAATCCATCCAGAGCAAATGTACCCGTCACAATGGGCTTCCTTCCGTATAGGAGCGCAAAATACAGACGGTACCGGTCCGCCACACTGTTGGGGACATCTGATGGGATGAGTCCGGTGCTCTGGGCCGCATAATTGGGGAGGGCATCGACCAGACGCACAAACCGGTAAAGATCTCTGCTGTCCGCTTTGCGAGGCTTTCCGCTACCCCGGTCCCAGAGGTGTAGGGCGGCCGAACCCGGATTAAAACAGATATGTTCTCCAGCAAGCATCAGCTCTTGGTCTCCGCTACAGTTGTACAGGCGGATTTCCCGAGGTACAGTTTTGAGCGCCCGGTCCACGGCATCACCTGGAATTTTCACATGATGCTTTTTTCGATCCACCGGCAGTCCCGCATCGGCCAGGAGCGAAAGGGCTTCCTCATTTTCCACAACAACGCCTACATTTTCCAGCACATCCCGGGCTTCGTCAATAATTTTCAAGACGACGGGCTCGCTAAGTAAATGAAGTTTAGGTGTTAATACCCGCTGCATAGGCCCTCCTTTTTTGCTGTGCCGGGTTTACGGTCATGGCGGCATCTGGGATGTGTTTAAATATGCAGCTCAATTATATCTCCGTCCATGAGCACATAATCGCGGTTCACCCGCTGACCGTCGAACTTTCCTTCCCCCCAAACCCTGGCGAAACGCAATTTTTCAGCAAATTCCCGGTGAATCTCCTCGGCCAGGTCATATAGAGTGCTTCCTTTTGGAAGGACGAAAGGCTGATCGTAGTCTACCGATTTCCCCGGCGGCTTGGAATATACCCGGACGATATCCAGCGACTCAAACATGAGACGCCGAAACCGCTCTAGAAGGCGGGAATCACGGGAAGACAGTGGGTGCAGCACAAACTCGCTGCCTATCATTTCTTGAACCAACTGAAGGATTTCGCCGCCGGGATCTTCATCGGCTTTGTTGGCAAAAAGCACGCTTTTTTTGTAGGCATAGCGGATGTCTTCCACTTCTTCCGGAACAGCGGGAACCAGGCAGATCTTCTTGTCATAAAGAATCTCGCGGATGCGCTGAAAATCTTCCGCCGGATCTCCAGCGGTTAAATCGAGAATCACAGCACAAACATCAGCATTCCGGATCAAATTGGGAACCCAGTATTCCATGTATTCGTCTGACACTGGCGGCAAATCGATAAGCTGAATCTGAATGTTTTCAAAATCCATCATGCCTGGCGTTGGCATCCGGGTAGTAAAGGGAAATTCGGCAACTTCAGGCCGGGCATGCGTTAAAGCGGCAATAAGGCTGGATTTTCCGGAATTGGGTGGCCCCACCAGGGCCACCTGGCCCGCTCCCTCCTTCCGCACGTGGATTGTATGAGTTTTCGGGCCGTGTTTGGCAGCCCGTTGAATTTCATTTTTAACCCTGGCAATTTTTCGTTTGATCTCTGCCTGAAGCTTTTCGGTCCCCTTGTGTTTTGGGATTTCTGCCAGCATCCGCTTCAGGGCCTCCAGCTTTTCTTCAGGCGTGCTGGCCTCCCTGTACCGCCGCTCGGCCTCCAGATACTGAGGTGTCAGATTGGCTGGCATGGCAACCCTCTTAAAATTGTCCCATAAATGGTAGAGATTTTTTTACTGAGGGTCAAGGGAAAATGAAGGAACCATTGCGGCAGAGCAGCCTATCCAGCGTCCACTGTGCTCACATCTACCGACACCGGGACTTTTTCCGCCTGAATGGCACGAATCAGGACAAAACTGCCCAGAACAACACCAAAATAAGTGGTAAAAAAGCGCCAGAGAACCGTAAACAGGGCCAGCATATATCCCGGTGCCAGCAGCGACATAATGGCGGTTGTGCTGGTTTCAGCCACAAAACTGGCTCCGGGAGTTGGAGCAAAGTAAAGAAAAAATACAATGAGCATTTGCAGCATTATCACATCCCAGAAAGCGGGGGTCAGTCCCAGCCCGCGAAAAATGACATAGGCTACCAAACATTTGTTAAAATACAAAATCAGTGTGAGAACGTAGTTCCAGACAAGAATCATCTTTTCTTCTTTCCAGTAGAATTTCATGTAGCCGCGGTACTGGTGGACAAAATCCAGCAAACGGTTGGCCAGGAGTTCAACCTTTCGGGAATTCTTTTTCAGGAGCCGGCCAACGAAGGCGGTTATCCGGCGTGCAATACGGGCCACCCAGAAAGGACGGACCATAAAAATGATAAAAAAGAAGAGCGTAAAATAGAAAGCCAGACGGCTGAAATCCATGACCAGGTAGAGGGACGGTCCAACCTGAAAACGGTGCGGAAAAGCTGTCAGAATGATGCTTGCAGCCACAAANAGCATGCTCAGCGTCGCCACGAAATTCAGAACGCTCACTGTGACTCCCGCTGCGTAGGGGAGACCGTAGCGGTTCAAAACAAAAAGCTGGGCGACTCCCCCTCCGGTCTGGAAAGGCGTGGCAGCAGCCAGAAAAATGTTGGCAAGATTGGCATTGAAAGCAGCACGGAAACTGTTTTTCTTCAAAATCCTCCGCGTAAAAATATGAATCCGGAGAGCCCCGGAGAAAAGATCCACCAAAATCAGTCCGCAAGCGATGAGAAAATAGCGTGCATCGAATTTTTTCAGAGCCATCCAGGTCTTCTGACTGCCCGTGATGTAAAATACAACGGCGATCCCCAGCACCGTAAAAGCAGCAAAGATGCGGATTCCCCGCAGAACATTCCTCTTTCTCGGCTTGAGTTGCATAGTCGGTTCCATTCCTCAGTGAACGGTGCCACAGGCGGCCTCCTTGCGGAACTGCCGGTAGGTTCCCCAGGCGTCGCGGATGAGCCGCACAAGGCTCTTTTCGGTATTGGCACGCAAAGATACATAACATCCGCCACAACGGTTTGTTCGTGTAAACCGGTTGACCAGTTCATCCCGCGTGGCATAGGCTTCCTGAACCATGGCACACGGTACCAGACGGCCATCGGGATTCACCACCAATGAGCGGTATCCCGCACGGCAGTTGGGTAGGTAACTGCCGCTGGCAAAGAAATCATAATAGCGATTCAGCACGTATTCGCTGGTAAAAACCTTACCTGTCTGCCTTTTAAAAGCGATAATCCGGTCGATTTGCTGGCGCAATAGCTGCAAATCAACCGGATCCTTTACCGATTTGCCCTCATCACCGGTTCGGAGCGGCGTATAAGCACTGAAATTGATCCGCACGTTCCAGCGGATGGCGTGTTCTGCAAGTTTCATCAGTTCCGGCACGGTTTCTTTGCGAATTACGCTGATCAAAGTGATATCTCGGTGCCCATAAGATGCCAGTTTCGGAAGCAATTCAGATAAGTGGGCATAAAGACCCGGAATCCCACGGTTTTCATCATGCCGTTCATCGGGAAAATCTAAAGAAATAGAAAATTCGTTCACCCCAATCTCTTTAAACCGCAGATATTTCTCCTCATTGAGCAACCAGGCATTGGTAACCAACACCACATAGGGGAGCTGCCCGTTGGTCTTAACGGCCCGTACAATGTCAAAAATATCGTCGCGGAGCAAAGGTTCTCCNCCCGAAACCTGGGCAATCAAAGGACGAAGTTCCCTTACGACATCACCAAACCGCTCCGGCGGGGCCAGTTGCTCGCCTGGAATCATCCCTCCCTTATCGCAGTGGCGGCAATTGCAATTGCAGGAGTGAATGACCTCCAGAGAAATGGCCAGCGGATATTTGCGGATCAGGTTCAGTGCACCCTGCTTTACGATACCGGCAACCTGGAGAAAGTTCAGTTTCGCCATAGGCCATCTCCGCATTCTCAGTGAAGATGTTTCAGAAGCCAGCGTTCCAGATCATCAAACACCAGCGAGCGATCTTTCTCGTTGTGCAGCTCGTGCAGCATTCCCTCGTACCGGAGGATCTCTTTATCGTCACCCGGAACAGCAGCATACAGCGCTTCCACCGTCTGTGGTGCGAGAAATGGATCGTTCTCTCCGATTTGAATCAGTAACGGAATCCGGAGCTGTGCGGCTGCTTCACGGGCACGGTTCAATCCGGATGTTAGTTCCCTCAGAAAAGTGACCGGTAGCTGCGTTTCGCGTTCCGCTTTCTCTTCTTCTATCTGTTTCCGAAAAACCGGATCCTTTACAAGCATGCCAGGATCCGGATGGGTCAGGGTTATCCGCCTTTTGAAAATCCTCCGGAACATGGCCCAAAATCCCGTTTCCGGTTCTTCAATGCCAAACGCCTCCAGAGAGAACACGGGAGAAATCAACACAAGGCCGCGGAAAGCATCTGTGCCATGCACACAGGAAAGCAAGGCCACCCCTGCGCCGGTGTCGTATCCCAGCAGAAAAAGAGGGAGATTTTCCATTTCGGGTTCGCGGAAGTAAAGAACTGTCCGCTGGACAGAATCCAGAAGATCATCGAAACGGACCGTCATGCGGCCCGCCTCATCCGAACGGACAAATCCGGGCAAATCGAGGGTCAGGAGATGGAACCCGCGGCCTGTCAGATTTTCGGCCATGCGGGAAAAACGGCGGCTACCGTCAAACAGACCGTG
>MTOL01000322.1 GCA_002011685.1 Deferribacteres bacterium JdFR-76 | reverse complement strand
GCAGCACATTCGCCGCGAACGGGCCACTTCCAACATCTGTACCAACCAGGCCTTAAACGCCCTTGCTGCAACCGTATACCTTTCCTGGCTCGGGAAAAAGGGTATCCGCGAAGTAGCAGAACAGTGCCTTCAGAAAAGCCATTACCTCGCCAATCATATCGCTGATGTACCCGGCTTTTCTCTGCATTTCAAGGCACCTTTCTTTAAAGAATTCACCGTTGAATGCCCTGTTCCGGCTGCCAACGTCATTCAGAGACTAAAAGAAAAACGGATCTTTGCCGGCCTGGATCTCGGACGGTACAATCCTGAGTGGAAAAACCTTTTGCTGGTCGCCGTGACCGAAAAACGGACCCGCCAAGAGATGGATGAATATGTGAAAGCCCTTGGGGAACTATAGCCCTCAAGGGCTTTTTTGAAAAAACCCGCCCTTTTAAGTCCCCTTTTTTGCCCAATTTCAATTTTACCTGAAAACAAAATACAGAGAAAAGACAAACAAAAAGGTATTTTACGCAACCGAAAACCGCTTCTGCAGATTGGAGATCCGGACACCGTTCTGTCGAATCCGAAATGGCGGAATATTTGGCGTATGGACCGGGGGATTTTCGGGCACCAAGGTTGAAAAGCAGCCTTAAAACCTCAGGTATTTAAAGCCCCCTCGCGGTATCTTCTCAGGTACGCATCTTGGCATCCCGGAAACAAATTCAGGACGGGAATATTTCATACGGAACCGGATCAGCGGTTCCCGTCCATTCTTCCGGGTAAAACACTTTCTTGGCAACCAGAAGATATCCCAGATGAAAATGGCCGGAAATAACACGTGGATCTTTACCAACCATCCACTCCACGGAAGCACCATATGAACGTTCCGGAGTCAACGCGAGAAGGAGCTTTTGTAGCCCCAGCATAATCCGGTGGAACCAGAACGAATTTGGCTTTTTGAAAAGCCAGTCATTATGATCCTTTTTCCGCAACTTCTGAATGGCCCGGTAGGTTATTTGAATTCCCAGGTTGAAGAAAAAAGGAACCAGGCGACCTTTAGAGCGAAGAACAATAACATTGAATCCAGCCGATTCGGTCAAAAGACGCAGTCCCTCTGCTGTAAAATGGGCATAAGTGGGCCGTTCCGGAGAGGCGCTGAAATCATTGGAAACCAGCAGAACCAGATGGCCATTTTCTTTCAGCACCCGGTTAATCTCTCTGAACAGAATATCGGGAGAAGGAACCTGATGCAAAACATCGGTACAGAGGACGGTATCAAAGCTTCCAGACCGGAAAGGAAGACGCTGTCCGTCAGCCCAGATATCCGATTCGTTTTCGCCAACCCAATCCGGCAGATCGATGCCAATGTAGCGGGAAACCAAGGACTCAATAAACAAAAGATAGGGTTTCTTTCCACACCCGATATCAAGCAGATTTCCCTGAAAGAATGGCCATGCTTCAAACAGACAGCGTGCCCCAAGTTCCATGGAATAGAAAAGATGTGGGGGAACCGAACCCGGAACAATGGAATACCGGTTCTTGGAAGCATCATAACAGAGCGCCCGTTTAGAAACACGGGTTCCTTCTATGGTTTCTGTTTCGTTTATTTCTGGTTGAACCAGAACAGCCGATCGTACGCCCATAATTTCTCCAGTCTTACAAATTCGCTTTGATGATCTTTCGGATCACATTTCTCCATCCACTTTCCGGCTCTGCGCTTTTCCCTGTCACCCAAGAATCTGCTGCGGTCCAGGCCATGGGACGGTCAATTGCAGCCAGACGGTTTTCCAGAGGCGGCCCGGGCGGTTCTGTGGAAGCCAGCCAGTTTTCTCTCAACCGCACATACCGCAAAAATCCCCGGTCAAAAAGCCCCATCCTTATCCTATTTTCTACGTTTTCTGGCCATATCCCCCCCTGATGCTCCTTTTTCCCATCAATTTGACCGGTCACCCCGAATAACCTGCGATCTCTTATCAACTGACCGGCATCTGCAAGCCAATCGGGATGGATGCGGTATTTTCCGCTGAGTATCTGAATGAGTTCCCCTCTGGAGAAATCCAGCCCTTCCCAGACGGCGGAACGCACACTCCAGTCCAACGGAAGATCAAATTGAATAGTTCGAATTAACAGCCGGTACGCGGTCAAGCGGGGCTGTGGTTTCTGCGGGGGAAGTAAAAGCAAACATTCCAACATATCATGTGGATAGTGAAGCTGTTCAACGGATTTCAGGGATTCCCGGATGGCAGTCAATGGAGCGTCCCCAAGAAGAATGACGGTCACATAAGAATGGTGAGCCATATTTTTTTCCCTGTTCTTGTTTCGCTTTTTCTTTTGCTGTAACAGCAACCAGCGTACCAATATTAACGGGAAGACAAAATTTCGTAACGTATTGATTTTTAATGTAGTTCAAAGATATCCTGGAATCATACAGATCAGAAACACTTTTTTTGTCTGTATCAACAAAATACAGGTGTAAAAGCTCTGTGCAAAAGAAGACGGTGGTTCCCTGGAAAACATCCTTGCCGGAAAGGAATACAGGAAGAACATCTATGCCGAAGGACTATTTAAGTGGAATCCCCCAAAACAAACCGTGGCTTCCATTTCCAGATGCCAGAGATCTGCCATGCCCGTATCGATTTCTGCTACTTTTGCAGTTCGGATACCTCCCGGCTAATTTTGACCGCACAGTATTCTCCGCACATGCTACACTCCGGAGCATCTTCTTGAATATGGCTTTCTTTCCGGTAGCGCTCCGCCTTTTCAGGATCAATGGCCAGCGAAATCATCTTGGGCCAATTGAGCTGGTAGCGGTAAGCGGACATTTCATCATCCCAATCGCGGGCGCCCGGCTTTCCCAGGGCAAGATCTGCAGCGTGTGCGGCGATCCGTCCAGCGATGATTCCTTCTTTCACATCCTCAATGGTTGGCAATCGCAAATGCTCTGCGGGTGTCACATAGCACAAAAATGCAGCACCATAGAAAGCGGCCAGCGCTCCACCAATTGCCCCGGTGATATGATCATAGCCAGGAGCAATGTCGGTTACAATGGGGCCGAGGACATAAAACGGAACACCCTTGCAAAGCTTCTGCTGAATCTCCATGTTTTCTCTGATTTTATGCAGAGGTACATGTCCTGGGCCTTCAATCATAACCTGCACACCACGGTTCAGGGCCAGGCTGGCCAGTTCGGCAATGGTTTCAAGTTCCGAAAGCTGGGCCTCATCTGAGGCATCGGCAATGGCACCAGGACGCAGCCCGTCCCCCAAACTCAACGTCATGTCGTACTCCCGGGCAATGTCCAGCAGTTCATCGTACTTCTCGTACAGCGGGTTCTCCTGCCCTGTTTGCTGCATCCACTTGATCATGAAAGATCCACCCCGGGATACCACCCCACCGACCCGATTTTTCACGAGAGGGATCTTATCCCGTGTGACCCCACAGTGCACTGTGATGAAATCCACGCCCTGTTCTCCATGCTTGCGGATGGTATCCAGAATGTGGTGTGCACGCACCTCACCAGGGTCCGGGTGCTCTACCATAACCTGATAGATGGGCACCGTCCCTACCGGCAGAGGCGAGTGTTCAATAATCATTTGGCGGATTTTATCAAGATCCCCTGCTGTACTTAGGTCCATTACCGTATCAGCACCGTACCGAACACAGATCTCCAGTTTTTTCAGCTCATCTTCGATCTGGCAGGCCCGCGGCGATGTCCCGATATTGGCATTAACTTTAGTACGCAACCTCCGCCCGATGCCGATCGGTTTCAACCGCGTATGCCTGGGGTTCCACGGCACCGCTACCCGGCCGTGACGGATCTCATCCAGGAGTGTTTCCAGTGCAATTCTTTCTTCCTGAGCAATCGTTTTTATTTCTGGCGGTATGATATTCTGGCGTACCTTTTCAAGAACCGTCATGTCTGTTCCTCCGTGAGCCGGTTCACACCCCATTCTTTCATCTATTCAAAGGAAATAAATATATCACATCTTTTTTCCTCACGCATCCCTTTTCGTCTGGCCACCCTCCCCCTATTCTTCGAGGAGTGCAAGAAAACCCCTCGGACCGATCCGTATCAGGGAATTCTCTCTGTCATCGCTGACCGTCTCTCCAGTCCACAGATTCAGCGCCCTTCTTTTCAAGAGAATTTTTCGCAAATTGATCCGCATTTCTTTCGCGCTCCTGTTGAATATCCCAATGAATCTCTGGCCGCTAAACTTCCGCTCGAAAACAAATAGATCTCCTTCCGTCAGTTGATCCAGTACCTGGAAATTTCCGTACTTCAGCACAGCATACCGGTGGCGGATCGCAATCCACTTCTTGTAATAGCGGAATAACTCGTCATCAAACCTGTTTAAATCCGGTGGGCGTGTTTTCCCGGGCAACGGATGGGATCGCTCCGGCTCATATTCAAATTCCGGCCATACCATCGGCTTGCGGTCGTCCGGGTCGTCGGCGCCCCACATTCCCGCTTCATCTCCGTAATAAATCACAGGCGCCCCCGGAAAGGTCATCTGAAAGGCTACGATTTGCTTCTGGATTTCTCTTTCCCGGGCAGTGGGTTTTCGCACATCGTAATCTGGATTCCACCTTGGACTGTTGTCACAGTCGTAATCCCGGTCCGGATTAACAATCATGGATGCCAGACGGTCGGTATCGTGGGAATCGACCAGGTTCCACAGGCGAAGCACCACTTTTTGCCCATACCGCTGTATCATTTCATTCAGACGGCGGGCAAATTCTTCGGCGGAAATGGCTTTCTTTCTGTCAATAAAGAACGACACGACCGCTTTGGCAAATAAGTAATTCATGGTAGCATCCATGCGTCTGTCGCGGATCCATTCCGAGGCATCTTCCCAGATTTCCGCAACCGTGATAGCAGATGGATTGATGGATTTCACCAGCGCATACCATTCTTTCCAGAAGGCGGGGGCCACTTCCTGCGCTACATCGAGGCGCCAGCCATCCACACCATCCGAGGGATCGCCATCATTGTTCGGGTCCATCCACCGACGAGTTGCCGCAAAGATGTATTCACGCGGTCCATGCACGATGCCGTTTTCGTCTTCCGCCAGTTCCGGCAGTGACTTGATCCCCCACCATCCTTTGTAGTCAAATTCATTTTCCGGTGTGGTTGGATCATCCCACCGGGTTATGGCATACCAGTGGGCATATGGAGACGACGGCCCGTTTTTCAAAATATCCCGAAAAGCAAAAAACTGGGTTCCCGTATGGTTGAACACCCCATCAATGACCACCCGAATTCCCCGCCGGTGGGCTTCCCGAAGAAGCATTAGGAACACAGAATCGGCACTGGTCCAGATCCAGGTGGCGGGATCGTCCGTTTCCTTTGCCTCCGCAAGACGTTTCCGGTCCCGTTCAGGAGCCGGTCCAAAATTGTCATCAACATGGTGATAGGTTGACCCATCGTATTTGTGGAGGCTTGGTGCCTCGAAAATGGGATTAAAATAGATCGCATCGATGCCCAACTCTTTCAGATAATCCAGTTTTTGAATGACGCCGATCAAATCTCCACCAAAACGGCGGGCAAAAACCACCTTCCCGTCATAGAAATCCGCGGAGACTTTCTTTTCCCAGGGCTGAAATTTGTACCAGTCAGCCGTCCAAGGATGTATACGCCATTCCGGATTACCTGCCGCTTCGGGCACTTCTTCGGGCTGCGGGTCGTTCGCCCTCAGACCGTTATAAAACCGTTCAGGAAAAATCTGGTACCAGACGATCCCTTCGGCCCACCGAAGCCCTTCCGTTTCGGACGGTTTTTTTTGCGTCCCACACGCCAGCATTCCCAGCAGAATTGCAAAACAGGCTGCTCCAGCAAAAGCAAAAAGGTACCGTCTCATTTTTTTTCCTTTCTTTCTGCGTCTTTTCAATCGTAAATGTTGGATGGAAGTGTGATTCCTCAGGTTTCCGGCTTGAGTTTTTCGGGAAAGACTTCGCGCAGCAGAGCACGGGCGAGGATCCAGGTAGGATCTACAACGGGATGACCAGCGATTTCTTTCTCCGGAACTGCCAGCGGTAGCTCGGTACATCCCAGAATGGCGGCTTCAGCACCCTGTTCAAACAGCCAAGCCAGTGCCTGATGGACCGTCTCCCGCGCCCTGTCCGTAACGGGATGAATTTTGATGCCGTATTCCGGATCATAGATGGCTTGGTGAACCTTCTGCTGGATTTCATCATCCGGCACAATGGTCTGAAGGCCCTGTTTTTCCAGGAACTCCGGATAAATGCGCGTTTTTTGTGTACCGGTTGTGGCCAGAACACCAATCCGGCGGACCTTCGGAAAGCTCCTGGTAATGTAATTGACCGTTTCTTCAATCATGTGAAGAATTCGAACCTTGCTTTGCTGCCGCTGCAGCAGTTCCCGCATGTGACCGAAGATTGCAGGAGCATGAGCCGTATTGCACGGGATTCCCACGACTGAGGCCCCGGCCCGTTCAAGCGCCAAAACAACCTCAGCCAGCCCTTCACCCGGATTCTGCGAGATCTCCCCCAGCAAATAGGCAGTGCGGTCAGCAATTTTGGCGGATTGCGAAATCATGATGACCGCCGGATAGTCCTGATCGCACTCGGCAA
This sequence comes from Deferribacteres bacterium JdFR-76, assembly GCA_002011685.1. Lineage (GTDB taxonomy): Bacteria > Zhuqueibacterota > JdFR-76 > JdFR-76 > JdFR-76 > JdFR-76. Next base: position 233 of record MTOL01000322.1, on the reverse strand, counting down.
GGCTGTTATCAAAAATTTTCTTGACCAGATCCAGACCGGCGTAGGGTCCCACTCCTCCAACAACACCAATCATTTTTCCTTCCGCCTGCTTTCTCCTGGCCGATTTCGCGTTGGTCAGATACTCAAAAAATTGTGTAGCGTCCGTCTTTTATTAGCTCAACAGCTGATCCGTCTTCGTTTTCCAGAAGAACCGAACGGACCTGAATTGCCGGCTGGGTGGCCGGAATGTAAAT
>MTOL01000321.1 GCA_002011685.1 Deferribacteres bacterium JdFR-76 | reverse complement strand
CCTAAGTTGCAGCCAAGGCCCGCCAGCCAGATAAATTGGACCGAATCCCGTCCTTCCGTCTGATGACACACCGCGGTCTGCCACTCTATGGCGGAATTGCCATCGGTCGCACGGGCAATCAGGGCCGGCTCGGCTTCCGAAAATGGAGAATGATAAATAATTTCCTGACCTGTCCGCGTTTCGGCATAACCGGAAACGATTCCCTCCTTATTGAAGTATGCAACTGGCAGGACGGTGTAATTTGTCCGTTTTTTGAGGGAACCCACGCAACCGGATAACAACACCGCAGTAAGCAACATTCCAACTCTTAATCTTAACATACGATTTCTCCCGTAACTTATTTAGGCTCTCCTGGAAAAACCAAGGCAGACTAAATGAGGCCTAATCGGCCTTTTTCTATCGCCATAATTTGTTTTTTGAAAGCCGAATGGACCCGAAAAGAGGAGGAAAAGAAACCCGAGAACAAAGACAAAAGGTAATCCTGCAGCCGGCAGGCCAAGTTCATTGCGAAAAACGCAGCTGCGATCCAAGCCCCCCTCACACGGATCGTTTTGATTGTGGCCGAACTCCAATCATAATCACACTTTCTTCCAACAAGTTCGCTTTCAAAGAGGTTTCTTAACCTGGTTTCATACTCCCATCTTTTCGGCAGTGCTTTATGTATGGTCCTTCGCATGTTCCTCTGTATGAACGGCCGGTGATGTGCATTGCAACGACCCGCATAGGGCCTGGCTTTTCCGGGTCCCGGCACATGAAGCTTGTCGATCACCGGCTCGCTGTGCGTCCAGCTGACGTGCAAAAGAGTNAGGTTCGTTGGAAACTTGATGGCTGCCGACGCCACCGNGGCATCGATTAAGAGAACCGTTTTCTGAATTGCTTTTTCTGACGACTTTTCCTCCCGCTTTCCCGAAAATGCACCGGAGGAATTGGAAGGATGATAACTTTTGCGCTTTCTCTCCTTAGGAGGGATCGCCTGTTTCTTCTCTGCCGCCGCGATCATGGTGAGAAACTTTGTGTTTATCACATCCTGGGCCTTTTTCCATAAACGATAATGGATCTGGCAAATAGGGAAGAATTACATATCCGTCTGTGCGAGAATGCTTCGCAGCCAAGAAAATACTGCAAGCGCGGATTCCCCCGGATCACTGCAATGCTCTCTTCATTCCAAAGCTGAAGCCTGTGCTTAATGATGCCACCAACTGAGATTAGGATTGGACTGAACCGACGCCCACATGTTCTGCAAGGACTTTGGGTGAAAATGTTCTTCGTCTCTGTCCAGGGCAGGATTTGAGTTAAATGGGCCCCGCGATTTTGCCTATCCAGCCGGCGGGCGAAAGACTTTTTGAATTTCTTGATCAAATTGCGATCGGAGTTGTTTTCTTTGATCATGTCGTCTGCAAGGCTTATTGAGGGTTTTTGCCGCAAAATATGTAGCAGATCTCGAAAAAGCAACATGTAANCTTCATCATGGCCAGTAGGTCAGAATTTTTTCCAGAAACCCCGCATAAAACTCAGTAACTTCCAGCAAATGAGACTTGCAATTGGTGGATATTGCTGATCAAGTGAGAGTCGGTGTTCATCAGCCTCGAAGCGAAACTTGTCGCCTATCATCATTTTTGCCGAAAGCCTGCGGTGCGTGATGGTCAACTTTTTGCAGAGTAGTTGCAGTCAACAACGGCATGTATTTGAGTTGAGGAAGGAGGTTGGTTTGCATCTATCCTTGTATAAGTTCAGGGGCCAAATCCCTCCCTTGAGGGGAGCCCATTCTCCCTCTTCTGCGTGTTCTGGGAACACAGACAGTTCCTTTAATTGTTTTCGCAATTTCTTAGTACTGAAATTCGAGTGTTCGAACGCAGGTATGTGTGTTTAATTCTAATTTTCTTGCGTTGGCTTCCTAAATCACAGGCTTTTGGGCGACAAAGTCAGAAACTTGAAAATCCCGGGCGTTTATGCGGTCGGAGTTGAGAGGAGAAGGGGGCATTCTCGGTTATGGAATACACCCTGCTTTTCAAGGCTTTTTCAAGATGAGGAAAAACTGCAAATTTGAAATTTACAGGATTTTTTTGATCCGGTTTTCGTTCCCCTGGAGCAAACGCTGAATGTTACTCCGGTGGGTAAAAACAATCAAAATGGCCATGGACACGGCCAGAATCATGAGCGGAGTGGAAAGTGGACGGTTCATAAGTTTGGATAAAATTACAAGGGCTATGGGAAGCGTAATTGCCGCGCTCATGGAAGAGAGGGACACATAACGGGTTGTCAGTAGCACCGCTGCGAAGACCACAAGACAGATCAGAAAAGCGACTGGATAGAGAACGATTAGCATGCCAGCGGCTGTGCCTACGCCTTTTCCGCCGCGAAATCCCGCAAAGATGGTCCATATATGACCAATCACAGCGGATGCACCGGCAATCATCTGCAAGTAAACCTGCGGCAAAGAAACCGGATCGATTCGGATCTGAGAGAAATAATATGTAGCGATCACGCCTTTCGCTACGTCCACGGCCATTACAAAGATTCCCGCTTTCCATCCCATGACCCGGAAGGCATTTGTCCCCCCGGCATTGCCACTACCATAATCGCGGATGTCAAATCCGAAAAAAAGTTTACTTACGATAATACTGGTTGGGATAGATCCTATCAGATAGCTTGCGAGGATAATTGCTGGGATGGTCCACATGATTACACCTCCCGATCCATCACGGCGACTGCGGCAGCTCCTGGGCCGGCGTGAGCCCCCAGAACCGGAGATGCTTTCATTACCAGAATATCCCTCTTCCCGTAGCGTTCTTCGATCCGTTGGCGGTACCACTCCGCGGTTTCGGGAGCTTCCACATGCACCACAGCAAACTGCGGCGAGGCCATCTTATCCGCCTCCCGAAAAACAAATTTGATCACTTTTTTTAGGGAAGGCAAGCCGATTTTTGCATTGGTGATTTTCTTGGCCTTTCCTTCCGGTGTTAAGGTGATCACAGGCCGCAGATTTAGTAGATTGGCCAAGAATCCTTTTCCCTTGCTGATGCGGCCTCCGCGGACCAGATATTCTACCGTTTCTGTGGAAACGAAAATCCGGCTGCTGTCAATCCATCGCGGAATCTTTTGGAGAACCGTCTCCAGTGGCGTGTTTTTTTCCAGTTCTTCGCCAATGGCTACCATAATCATCCCCAGCGCCACAGAAGTGGTCCGTGCATCAAAGAGGTGAACCTGTGCATTTTCCACCTGCCGGGCAGCTGTTTGGGCGGATTGAAAGGTCCCACTCAGTGCCGCCGCCAGATGGACGGAAATGATATGTTCGTACTTTTTCTCAAGGCTCTGGTAAACACGCAGGAAATCCTTTGGCGTGGGTTGGGACGTTTTGGGAAAAGTTCTGGCGTTGATGAGACGGTCGTAGAATTCATCCGGATGAATGGTTACTTTGTCAATATATTCGATCCCGTCCAGGTACATGCGCAAAGGTACCATGTGAATGTTAAACCGGCGGATAAGTTCTTCCGGAAGATCGCAACTGGTATCTGTCACCAGGGCGACCGTCCGCTGAGCCACCTCGGCATGGGCATCGTAGTGCTGCTGGAACATGTCATCCATTTTCTGATCGCGGATTTCACCGAACTGGCGGACATAATCGAATACGTCTCGCGGATTGTCTGTATGGATGTGAATGCGGACCCGTTCGGCAGATCCTGCCACGATCACCGAATCGCCCATGCCGGAGAGTTCTTGTCGAATTTCATTCAGTGGAATATCGTTGCCGTAAAGAAAAAATTCTGTACAGTAGCGGTGAGTGATCTGATCCAGAGAATAAGCGATTTCGGCGCGATCCTTCCCCCGATCGCCATCCATCAACTCGGTTTCATCTACTTCTGCCAGTCTGCCGCTCTGGATAAAGTGCAAGATCCCTTCCAGCATGTAAACGAATCCCTGTGCGCCCGCATCAACCACTCCCGCTTTGGAGAGGACCTTCAGACGTTTGGGCGTTTCTTCCAGGGCTTTTTTAGCCGCTTCGAGAGAAGACTGAAATAACTCAAAAAAATCGCGTGTCCGCTGAGAGCATTGTCTCACATGTTCTCCCCATTCGCGGATAACGGTGAGGATGGTCCCCTCCCGAGGGTCAGAAAGAGCTTCGTAGGAGCGTTCGATGGCGCGGTGTACAGCCTCGGAAAAATGATGGGTGGTGATTCGAAATTTTCCGCGTAGCCCTTCAGCCAGTCCCTGAAAAAATTGCGCCAGGATGGCGCCGGAGTTCCCCCGGGCACTGTTCAAAGCGGATTCGGCGATCTCTTCGCTGACTTTGCCGATGCTGGGATGGTTCCATTCACGCAACCGCTCCGAAATGGATCGCATGGTGGAAGCCATGTTGGTTCCCGTATCACTGTCGGGAACCGGGTAGACATTGATGTCATTGAGCCGCTGCTGGCGTTTGATAAGCCACAGAGAAGCAGCCCGGATGGCTCTCGAAAACCGCTTGCCGTCAAGATACTGAATGCGCATACTGTGTTACAACCTCGCTTTCTGTTCCGTCGTGAGCCAGCCTAAAAAAGAAAGGTCAGAGTCTGACCTTTCTCTCTAAGCCGGTGTTTTTCAACAAATCCTTTGAAAACGCTTCAAAACTACAAAAATTCGTTTGCCCTGTCAAGTTTATTTTCATTCAAAGTTGCAAAAATCTGGCCAATGTGTTGCTTTTTTCATTGGAAGGTCAGGAAGAACATGAGGCTCGAAAAACGGTAAGTGATGCATGATCGAAACGGACGGGAGGTTATATTCCGGTCTACATTTGTTAGACGATGAGAGTAAATTCCGTTGGGTTGAAATTCGTTTCGACCCAAAATACATTTCCGCTAACGTTTGCTGGTGCTGGAAATTTTTTCTGGGGGTGACTTTGAGAAAAAATTCCAAATCCATTTCGGCCCTCAGTTACGTTTTTCGCTGCAGACCGAGATAAATTTCGGCTGACGTTTGCTGGCGCTGATAATTCTCTTTGGGTGTGGCTTTGAAAGAATGTTCGTGGGGCCGAACGTCATTTCGGCCCCCAATTCCTGCTGCCTCTTTATTTTGCCAGAATGACGATCCAGGTGATGTCATCGGGTTGCTGGTTTTTGCCGGCGAATCGTTTGAGCTCCTCCTGAACGGCTACCTGAATCTCCTGGGCGGAACTGGCATTTATCCGTTGCAACAGCTTCGCGAGGCGTTCTTCTCCGTACATTTCATCCTTGTCATTGCGCAGTTCAATCAGACCGTCCGAGAAGAAGAAACAAAAATCGCCGGGTTTAAGCTGAAAAGAGGTCTCTTCCAGTTCTTTTTCGAACAGTTCGCCCTGGTCCAGGCCCAGCCCCATTCCTCGGCTCTCGATCCACTGCAACTGGCCACCGGATTTGATGAGAAACGGCATATGCCCGGCACGGCAGACTGACAGTTTGCGCCTGTGCCCATCTACCAGAGCTGCCAGCATGGTGATAAAATACCGGTGATCCACCCGGTCATAAATCTGGCGGTTCAATTCGATGAGGAGCTGGCGGGCGCTTTTTTGGTTTCGGGCAAGAATTTGCAGCATTCCCTGAACCTTGGACATGTACAGCGCAGCGGGCATCCCTTTACCGGCCACATCTCCCAAAACCACATAGGCGCGTGTTTTCGAAATTGGCAGAAAATCATAATAGTCACCGCCCACTATAGTGGCTGGCTGGGAATATCCGGTAATTTCAAATCCGGGCAGATTCGGCGCATTTGCCGGCAGCAGGCTGATCTGAATCTGCCGGGCAATCATCAATTCACTTTCCAGGCGCTGTTTTTTCAACTCTTCCTGATAGAGCCGCGCGTTGGCAAGGGCCACAGCCGTATTTCCAGCCACCGTCTGCAGAAGGTCGATGTCTTCCTGGGTATACGTGAGCCCCGATAACTTCGGCCCGAGATTTATGAGACCCATCAATGATTTCTGGTAGAATAAAGGAATGGAAAGCAAGATCTCGTTCCGTTCGATTTTAACTTTGTCGGCAATGGGCAGATTGTGATACCGGTCGTCTTCTTCAATTTTGTGGAACATGCAGGGTTTCGCTTCCCGCTTGAGAATATCAACAAGGCCATTGGGTTCGTCCTGCCAGGCCAGATTGGGATCTTCTGCTTCCGGCAGGGCCAGCCGCAGCTCATAACGCCGGGTCCGTGAGTTATAGAGATGAATATAGACCGCGGAGACATGCATGGATTCGCGGATCGTTTCCGCCACTTTTTGCATGATGTCCCGCGCATTCACCAGCCGGAGAAGCTCCTGACTGAGCGAAAGGAGGGTTTTCTGGTATTCGTACCGGGTGCGATAAAAATGACGGTCAACAAAAAGTTGAATTTTTTCACGCACCGGCTGAAAAACCAGAGCCAGAAGCGCAAGAAATCCCATGGAGGTAGCATATCCGGAAATGGCAATTTTGCTGCTCAGCCAGTTCCCGAGTCCCACCACGAGCACCAGATAGGACAAAATCACAGCAGAGGTTACAAGACTGTACGTCAGGCTTTTGCGGATGATGATTTCGATGTCCATCAGGCCGTAGCGCATGATGGCATAGCCGAAGGCGATGGGAAAGAAGGCCATTAGAATAAAAACGGCGGTCAGGACAGAAAATCCTAGCATTCGCAGGGCCAGTTCCTGGAAAAATGAAAGAATGCCGAGCGGAACCAGTGCCAGCATCATTCCCCAAATGATCACCCGCAAAGAACGCTTTTCGTTGAGATTTCGCGTACGTGCGTAATTGCGGAAAAGCAGCACAAAAGATGCTGTAATATACAAACTGATCAGAATGGTCAGAGGCAGGTCCCACT
>MTOL01000319.1 GCA_002011685.1 Deferribacteres bacterium JdFR-76 | reverse complement strand
CGAAGGAACATTTATCTTATCGCGGGAGATGCTCAGGAACTTGACTTTCTCCGTCCTGCCACCTTTGATGCCATTCTGTGCTCCGAAGTACTGGAACACCTCCTTCACCCGCAAAAGGTTGTACAGGGCCTGGCGCGGTTACTAAAAGAGGGCGGCGAACTTCTGATCACAACGCCCAATTACCGCCGGTCCCGGCCAGAGTGGGTCCCTCTGGGGATTTTGCGCGAATATGTGCAGGGGGATTGCTATTACCACACGGCTTACCGCCCGGAGGAACTGGAGCGGATGGTTCGGAAAGCCGGTTTGGAGGTTCTAGCCACTGGAACGCTTGAGTGGGAAGTAAAGTATGCTGCGAAACTGCCGGCCCTTTTTTTCATTCCGGTTCAAAAACTGGCCGGATGGCTAAATTGGCCTGCGCTGGAAAGGTTGGGGCAGCAAATGTTTGATGCCTTCACATGGGGCGCATATGCCCTGTTTCACTTCACACAGATCGAGAAACTGATCCGCCCTCTGATTCGGGAGGGTGTGCGTTCGTACGTCATTGCCCGCAAGCCGAAGCTGTAGTCCCCAAAATGCCATCATCTCGGTGATACGCGTGGGTTGGCCATTCAGGAAAGGATTTTCCGGAGAAACGGGCGGAGCTGGCGAACGAAAATATTGTCCCACACGAATTCTCGAATCACATTCCGGTACATCCGGTGAGGAGGCAGCCGTTCCAGGAAATCCAGCATTTTTTCGGTGATTGCTGCCGGCGACTCGTCCAGCGAAAAATAGAGCACAGATTCATTGCCGATTTCCCGGAAGGGAGGAATATCTGAACAGACAATGGGGAGTTTGATCATGGCTGCTTCCAAGAGCGGAATGCCAAATCCCTCCTGAAGACTGGGCATGAAGAGTACATCGGCGATGAGGTAGAGGTCGCGGATGGTAATGCGGTCTGCCTGCAGTTTTTCGCCGGTGGTAAAGTAATATTCTGCCATGATGAGCAGGTGAGGTTTCACGTTCAGCTNATGGGCCAGATGAATCAGTTTCTGATAGTAATGCAATGTCTTTTCTTCGTGCGGGTCGTAAGCGCCGGTAAGCAGCAACTTGGCTTGGATGCCGCGTTTGTGCAGCTCTGCCAAAACGTGAATTGAACATTCGATGTTCTTTCTCGGGTGCAATCTTGATGGTTGGACCAAAATCAGATCGGCCTCAAAAAGACGGTTTTCCTGAATGATCCGCACAGTATTTCGATCCAGCCGGAAAAAGCGGATGGGGTCGATTCCGTTAGGAATCACCTCAATGNAGTTGCGGACTTCGAAAAGGCGTTCGAATTGATGCCGGCGGCTTTCTGAGATAGTGGTGTAGTGGATTTTCGGATTATAAGTGCGCAAAATCTGCCAGGGCTTTTGCTTCAGGTATTCGGGAAAATTTTCGTAGAAAAAGGGCGAATCGTGGTTCCAGGCCACGATACGGCAGACATTTTCTGCGGCGAGGCGGTGGAGCGCCAAGGTCAGCGGTAGATTGTAATGCATGGATAGCACATTGTGTGCGATGAGCACATCGAATTCAACGAGGGAATTGCGCAGATAGCGGACAATGGCGTCGGTAAGTCTTTCGATTTCGACCCGGTTCTGCAGCGCATCTTTTTGCACAGAAAGAATATCCGGATTTCGGGAACCCAGCAGCGGGTGAATTTCCACTTCAAATTCTTGGCCAAACTGATTTCCAGCACCTGCGAAAACTTTCACCGGGTAGTAGTACCGGTGAAACAGCAGTGCCTGCTGGCGGATCACTTCTTCCACACCGCCAACCACAGGCGGACAGGAATAATGGAGCAGCGCAATGCTGGGTTTGCTCATAGAGTGAGGCCCTCACTTTTTCTGATTGAATGAGAAAATTTGGCTGGCGGGAACCGTTTACTGGTCGTAATGCTTGAGCAGATGGAGGAGCTTGGCTTCCAGGACTTCGTAGGAAAAGTATTTTTTCGCCAGCTCATAGTTGTGATCGACCATCTCTTTTTGTCGGACCGGATCCTGCAGCACCTGGATGATATTTTGGACGACCGAAGGTGAAACAAATTCGTCCATTACAATAACATCGAAGTTTTTGGGTTCGATATCCACAATATATATGGAATATCGGTTCACAACAACCGGTTTTTTGAAGTAAATGGCTTCCAGAAAAGCGTTGCCGAACCCTTCGTAGCCGCTCGGGTAGGTTACCAGATCGGCACACCGGTAAATATCCGCTATGGAATAACTGGGACCGCCGGATTCGGACCCGGAATTTTCAGAAATGAGATGGTCGATGTGAACGAGCTGTACGCCAACTTCTCTGGCGTATTCTTTGATGCGCCGGTAATATTCGTCGCCTTCGTCGCCGGATGCATGTGAAATTACGAGGACTCGGTTTTTCTTGCCGAGGGCCTCATTAACGGCCTTAACAATTTCGATGGAACGTTCAATCCGCTTCCGGGGGATGACCCGTGTGGGCTGGAGGATGAAAACATCATCGGGGGCCAGCCCTATTTTTTCCCGGATTTCATTACAGGGAATCCGGCCTTCGGGGGGGCCAATCAGGTAATCCAGCACGTTCGGAATGATAGTGTTGGAAATACCGCGCCGGTAGCTGAGCTGTTGCGAAGCCAGCGAGTTGATCACCACGTGCTGAATATTGGGCAGGTTGGGGGGAAAAGCCGTGTGCAGGTAGTCTTCACATGCATTCACTAGAAAACGGTCCCGTTCCCAGGCAAAATCATGATGATGGGCAATGGTGGGAATGCCCGTTTCGGCAATAAATTCCGTAATGGCCAGTCCGAGAGGAATATTCATGGGAATCGCCAGGGCATTTTCCGGGATGATCAAATCAATCTGAAACTTGTCGCGGAACCGGTAAAGTTCTGCCTTCAGTTTGTGTTTGAGCTGATCCACCTTTTTTGATATTTTGGGCGAACGCACGCGCTTCCCGAATACGGCCTCATTAATTTCTTTGACTTCCGGATGTTCAAAAAAAGCCTCGTCCACCAGATAAGATTGTGCTTTGGGTCGGTCCAGCTTACCAGCAAAGTAGAAACAGTTGTAGCGGTTGCGCTCCAGTACTTCGGCCCATTTCTGAATTTCAAGAGAAACGCCGTCCGTTCCGGCAATGCGGGTGGAGATGAACCCGATGTTGTGAATATGAATCCGGCTTGATTTGTTGAAAATGCCCATGGCCTCCTGTCCTTTTTGTTTTCCATTAAATTTATCGGAACGACCCTTGTGAGCATTTAGCAACTGCCGTCATCAAAACGGTCATTTAATTTAAGAAGGAATTTGGAAAATGCAAGTGTTCAGGCTCCAGATGCTGCGGTTTGCCGGACAGGAACCGGAAGCCATGTTCGTCTTGATTTCGCCACGAGCGGGTGTTAATTTACAATGGAAAATAGGGCAAAGATTGGGAATGGGTAGGGCGATGATCCAGCGACGCGATTTTTTGCGGAAGACGGTGAAGGCAGGTCTCGGTGCAGGATTAGGTTCTGTTTTCCGGTGGGAACCGGTGGAAGCAGGACCGTCACGCCGCGGAGTGGTTGTAAAGGCTCAGGATGCCAGACTCCGGAGGGGCCGTTCTCTGGATACAGATCGGCTTGGAGATCTGCTGGATGCTGCAATGCAACAGCTTTTTGATGTGGATTCGGCAGACGAAGCCTGGAAAAAAGTTGTTCGTCCCGGCGAGGTTATCGGACTCAAAGTGAACTGCATTGCCGGAAAAGGGAATGCTACAACCTTGGAGCTGGTGGAACTGGTGGCAGAGCGGCTTCAGCGCGCCGGGATTCGGGCGAAGGATATTATCATCTGGGACCGCCTGAACCGTGATCTGGAAAATGCGGGATACCGGATCCGCTACCGGGGAAACCGGGTTCGCTGCTTCGGTAACGATGCCGCCGGATATGATAATCGCCTGTTTACCTATGGATCAGCTGGAAGTTTGGTTACGCGCGTTCTCACTGAAATGTGTGACGGGTTCATCAACCTGCCCGTACTGAAAGACCACGGAATTGTGGGGGTAACTCTGGCCCTCAAAAATCTTTTTGGGGCCATTCACAACCCCAATAAATACCATATTAACGTCGGCGATCCGTACGTGGCAGATGTGTTCATGTTTCCACCCATTCGCAAAAAACACCGGCTAACGATCTGTGATGGAACCATCGGCCAGTACGAAGGAGGACCTTCGTATATCCGGAGGTGGTTCTGGTATCCCAACATGCTGCTGGTTGCCACCGATCCCGTAGCTCTGGACCGGATAGGCTGGGACCTAATAGAGGAGAAACGCAAACAGGAAAAGCTACCGTCGCTGAAGGAGGATGAGCGGGAGCCGCGCTATATCTTTACAGCTGCGGACCGCAATCATCGGCTGGGAATTGCAGACATTGAACGGATCCGCGTCCTGAACGTTAAAATGTAAATGAGAGCTGGAATTGCCCAGAACAATCTGAAAGCGAGGGGAAAATGACTCTGAATCGACGAACATTTTTGCGCATGGCGGCTACGGCGCCTGCTTTTTCGCTTGCCGGGCCGGCTGTTTCCCTGGTGGACGCGGCAGGGAAAGAGGATCGCTTTGTGCGGGAAGCCCGGTACTATAAGAAGCTGCCCTACAAAAAAATCCGCTGTGATCTTTGTCCCAGAGAGTGCGAGATTGACGACCGGGAGAGGGGATACTGTGGGGCACGCGAGAACCGGGAGGGAATTTATTACACACTGGTCTACTCCCGGCCCTGTACCGCTCATGTGGATCCCATCGAAAAAAAGCCGTTTTTCCATTTTCTCCCGGGAACGCTGGCGTTTTCTATCGCAACGGCCGGCTGCAATGTAAACTGCAAATTCTGCCAGAACTGGGAAATTTCTCAGGTCCGTCCCGAACAGGTGCGCAGTTACTATATGCCACCTTCTCAGGTGGCTGCGATGGCAAACGATTATCATTGTTCCTGTATCGCCTACACTTACAGTGAGCCCGTGATTTTTTATGAGTACATGTATGATACGGCCCTGGCCGGTCACAAGCGGGGTGTTGCCAGCGTGGTGGTGACAGGTGGGTATATCAAAGAGGAGCCCCTGAGAGATCTTTGTAAGGTTGTGGATGCTATCAAAGTAGATCTGAAAGCATTCTCGGAAAAGTATTACCGCGAAATCGTAAACGGAGAACTGAAGCCGGTTCTGGACGGTCTGGTTACCATCCGGAAAGAAGAGGTGTGGGAAGAGATCGTCTATCTGGTAGTTCCTACGTTGAATGACAGCGACCGTGAGTTCCGCGAGCTGGCCCGATGGATCCGCACTTATCTGGGACCGGATGTTCCAATCCACTTTTCGAGATTCTATCCGCAGTATCTGCTGAAGAACCTGCCGCCCACACCGGTGAAAACTTTAGAGCGCGCCAAGGAAATCTGTGACGCGGAAGGGCTTCATTTTGTTTACATTGGCAATGTGCCGGGACATCCGGCCGAAAGCACCTACTGTCCCAAATGTGATAAGAAGGTTGTGGACCGGGTGGGCTACACCATCCGTGCTATCCATTTGCAGGACGGCAAATGCAAGTTTTGCGGTTACCCCATCCCGGGTATCTGGTCAAAGAAGCTGATATAGCGTGCCGCACTTCCGGGTAAAATGTCTCATTTGTCATTTCGGTGGATTGAAGCTATTTCTCGTGGCAGAAAAATATGACAGGGGCGTGAAAGTAACTGGCCTGTGTCGTTCACCGGGATGCCGCAGTTTTAAAAAACGGTTCTGAAAGGTTTTTTGGGCGCAACTATTTTCTTCAGAGAAAAGGAGTTAGGATATGGATACGCGTTCCTTGCGACGCTGGGCAATTGCGGGGGGCATTCTGATACTTTTGCTGGTTTCAGGGGCCTTTCTTCTGGCCGAGGACAAAGTAAGGGAGCCGGCTGTTGCCGGTGCGTTTTATCCATCGGATCCCACGGAACTGCGTTCCATGGTTGAGAGGTTTTTAAAAAACGTGCCAAAGAAACCTGACATTCAGCATCTCATCGGACTGGTTTCGCCTCATGCCGGGTACATCTATTCCGGCCATGTTGCGGCTCATGCATACGCACAGCTGAAAGGCCGTACGATTGAAAGGGTGGTGGTGATTTCACCTTCACATGTAAAAGCTTTCCGGGGTGTTGCAATTTATGACGGTGATGCATACCGCACGCCGCTGGGTAGGATTCCTGTGGACAAATCCTTTGCGAAAGCGCTGGCCAAGCTGGATTCACGTCTTCATTATTCGGACGAAGGGCATCAGCCAGTCGGCGGACGGGGCGAGCATGCCCTGGAGGTACAGTTGCCGTTTCTGCAGGTGGTTCTGGGTGATTTTAAACTGGTGCCCATCGTAATGGGGGAGCAGAGCTATGAGACGTGCCGGGCTCTGGGGGTTGCTCTGGCCAAGATGATCAAAGATGAGAGGACCCTTATAGTGGCCAGTTCGGATCTATCCCACTATCATCCTTATGATGATGCGGTAGAGCTGGATCGCAAATTTCTGGATGCGCTGGTTCACTGGGATTATTACAGCATGTGGAAGAATCTGGCCGTACGCCGTTGGGAAGCATGCGGGGGCGGGCCTATTATATCCCTGATGATCGCGGCGGAGCGGCTGGGAGCCAACCGCATTGAACTTTTGAAATACGCCAATTCTGGGGATGTGCCTGCAGGGACGAGAAGTCAGGTAGTGGGATACGCCGCCGCGGCTCTTTATCGGGGAGAATCTGGCAACCCGGAGGACGAGAATTTTTCCCTGACCAAAGAACAATGCCGAAAATTGATGGAACTGGCCAAACGTTCCGTTTACGC
>MTOL01000484.1 GCA_002011685.1 Deferribacteres bacterium JdFR-76 | reverse complement strand
TAGGCCTCGTACCCCCAGGTCAAAATGTGGCGATTTCCCAGTATGGACTTGAGTTGCACAGACGACCCCCAGGTGCGGAGGGTATTGCGCACCCGGGTCAGAGCAGTCCGTCCAGCTTTCTGCTGAATCCGCCCTTCCTCTTCCAGCTGAAAAGAAAGGTTCCACCGGATTTGATCCACCCACCGAAACGCGGGCCTATATTCCAGACTGACCGCCGCAAGGTAACGGTTCTGTGGATCATACAGGTAAGTGGAATACTGCCCGGTGACGTACTTATCATAGCGCGGCACCCCACTCTGCTGAACGGCCAGGGCATCAAAGCTGAGGGTCAGGTCCGGCCGCATAAACACATCCCAGCGCAAAAACGAATTCCATTCCCGGTAGCCGGTTGGCACCTGAGCCCCCACCTCCTTGCCGGCCCGCAGATCCCCGAAGCGCTTCAGGGTCAGGCCGTAGCGGAGGCCGCTGCGCTCCCCCAGTTTTCTGAGCCCTAGGTGAACGGTCTGTGATCGGTCCGCCGAACCGAAGCGCACCATCAGTGCCGGCGCCAGAGACGGCGGTGACTGTGGCTCTGGCTGCAAAAAGCCGGTCATCATGTGCACAATGCCGCCCATGGCATCCGAGCCATACATCACAGAACCTGGTCCTTTAACTACCTCGATTTTTTGCAATGCCTCAACGGGAATGGTGTTCATATACTGGTTTGCTCCAAACCGGAAAGTGGGCTTGTTGAGCCGGATGCCGTTGTAAAGCAACAAAACGTGCTTGCCAATCAGTCCGCGGAGGATGGGCGAACCGTGTCCCGCAGTGGTCTTCTGTACGAGCACGCCCGGAACTTCCCGGATGGCATCCGCCGTGTTGGGAGAGGTCCGTGAGAGAATCTGCGGCAGAGAAGCGATGCTCACATCTTTCTGGGTCTGAAACACCGATTCCGCCATGCGGCTGGCGGTTAGAACGACACCCTCCAGCTGCAAAACGCGCGGTTCGAGCAGAACTTTGAGCTTGCGGACTTCGCCAGATCGCAAGCGGATTTCCCTCCGGTACACCCTGTACCCCACATGGCGGATCACCAGCGAAAACGTACCGTCTTTCCGAAGGGATAGCACAAATCTTCCCTGGCCGTCGGTTGTGGTTCCGGTGCCAATTTCTTCCAAATACACGCTTACATCCGCCAGCGGACGGAATGTCATTCCATCCAACACCACACCTTCCAGGCGGATTTGCGCCGCTACCGCATCCGCTGCTGCCAAAAAAAGAAAAATTAACCAGTACCGCAACCGCCGGCCCATATCAGCACAGCCTCCGCTCAGCCAAATTGAAAAAGGGCCCCCTTCAGCGCGCAAAGGGGGCCCTGATTTTTCTGCATGAATAGGTTTCTACTTCTCCTTGTCCTTTTTCGGCTGCCAGTTCAGATCCAGCGGCTCTTTCTCTGGAAAGAGGGTAAAGTTTGCCTTCCGAACCATCTCCTTAAACGCCTTCACGTCTTCCGCATAGACTTTATTGAATTTCGCCAGTGCTTCTTCCAGTTTTTTCTCGGCCCGTTCCAGCTTTTGTATTTCGGAAGCTGTGGGACGGTCCCAGGATGACGAGAGTGTGCGCATCGCCTCAAAGAGATAGCGGGAAACATTGCGATCCCGGAAAATGCCCTCGCGTTTTTGCGGGCTCACCAGCATGAATTCCACTTTCTCCAGTTTCTTCTTGAGATCTTTTCCGGCCTTCACCAAGGCCTTGGAGGTGGAATCTTTCTGGTCGCGCACCCGTTCCAGGACCACATCGATGGCCCGTTTGGTATCGCGGATACGGTACACCGCCTCTGAAAGCACCTCCATCCGGCGCCCCGCCCGGAGGATGGCATCCAGCTTGGCCTTCCGGTCTTCCAGAGAGAACTGTATACGCGGATCCGGCTTTACTTCTACCTTTCCGGTAACCACTTCCTTCCCCATCTTGATTTTGACCGTATAGGTACCGGGAAGCACTTCGGGACCGAAACCGCCCCTCCGCCCCCGCTGACGGCGCTGACCAAACGGCATCCGGAAGCCGTCCATCCGCAGGTTCCAGACCACCCGGTTGAGTCCTTTTTCCATCGGGCCTTCCATGTGGCGGATAACTTTACCGTTCTCATCCAGGATTTCAATCTTCACTTTGGGTTTCCTTTTGCCCCGATTGCCAGTGGCCCCCCGTTCGCCCCTACCTTCAGGTTCTCCGGCTCCCTTCCTGCCAGGTTTTTTGGGCGGGTTCGCATAGTAGGTAATCAGGGCTCCGTAAGGCCGGTTCTCGCCGCGGAACATGGCATCCGCCGGAAAACGGTATCCGTCCACCTGCTTAACCTGATGCTGGTAAACAGGTGGGATTTCAAAAAGATGAAGCGGTTTGGCCAGCAGTTCCTCAGAAATCGCGCGGAGCGGCCGGATATCGTCCAGAATAAAAATGCCCCGCCCATGCGTTGCAATTACCAGATCATAATCTCTGGGATGCACAACCAGATCTCGTACCGGAACTGTGGGCACACCGTGCTTCCATTTCATCCAGTGTTTGCCCTCGTCAAAACTCACCCACAGGCCGAATTCGGTTCCCAGGAACAGTAGCTCCTTTTTAACCGGGTCCTGTTCGATTACGTGGGCAAATCCCCAGAGCTCGCTGGACCCTGCTGTGGGATCGTTTTTCGTCAGGCTGATCCACTTTTTGCCGAACTTTGTGGCCTTGTAGACATAAGTAGTCCAGTTGGAGCGCCGGTGGTCATCGAAAACCACGTAGGCTACATCCGGCTCAAATTTGGATGGCTCAATATGCGGGCACCAGGTATTGGGCGGCAGTCCCGGAATGTTCTTCGTTACATTCGTCCAGGTTTTCCCGCCATCCGTGGTCACCTGCACCTGGCCATCGTCTGTTCCCACCCAGATGACGCCTTTTTTAACCGGACTGGGAGCGATGGTCAGAATGGTGGTGTAATTTTCGGCTGCGGTAACATCGCGTGTCAGGCCACCGCTCTGGTCCTGTTTCTGCTTGGTGGTATCATTGGTCGTCAGATCCGGCGAAATGATCTCCCAGGTGTCGCCCCGGTCCGTGCTTTTGTGCACAAACTGGCTACCGTAGTAGATCGTGCCCGGATCAAACGGATCGATAGCAAAACCGGCATTCCAGTTGAAACGCAGCTCCACCCCTTCTGGATCCGGCGGCCGGATAGCCTTCCGCTCTCCGGTTACCAGGTTAAAGCGCATCAGGTTACCGCCCTGAGACATGCTGTAACCGATGTTCGGATCTTTCGGGTCGATGGCACAATCGAATCCGTCGCCAAAACCAACTTCCACCCAGTGATAGTTGCGGATTCCGCCGTTTTCCCAGACTTCGGACGGGCCGCGCCAAGAGCCATTGTCCTGCAATCCGCCGTATACATTATAAGGAATGGCCATATCCACGGTGACATGGTAGTACTGCGCCAGAGGCAGATTCTCTACGAAGCGCCAGGTCTTCCCGCGGTCGTACGTGATGGCGATTCCACCGTCATTGCCATCGATCATGAAGCTGCCGTCCTCGGGATGGATCCAGAGGTAATGGTGATCCGGATGCACGGAGCTGCGGATGAGCCGCTGAAGGCTTTTGCCCCCATCCTCGCTCACAGTAATCGTCTGATGCAGATTGTATACCCGGTTCTCGTTTTCGGGATCGACCCGGATGTCCGCAAAGTAGAAGGGCCGCGGCGCTACGTTGAATTCCCGGTTCACGACGCGCCAGGTTTTTCCACCGTCATCGGAACGGCACAAAACGTTCTTCTTTGCCTCCACAATGGCATACACAACATTGGGATTGCTGCGCGATATGGCAATGCCGATGCGGCCCAGCTCGCCTTCCGGCAGGCCCTCCTTGGAAGTGATTTTCTTCCAAGTCGTCCCGCCATCGTAGGTTACGTACAGGCCACTACCCGGACCGCCGGATTTGAAAAACCATGGCCAGCGGCGGTGCTCCCACATGGCAGCAAACAGCTTGTTAGGATTTGTCGGATCCATCACCAGGTCGGCGCATCCGGTCCTCTCGTTGACGTAGAGGATCCTCTTCCAGGTTTTGCCGCCGTCGGTGGTTTTGTACACCCCCCGTTCCTGGCTTTCCCCCCATGTGGGACCAAGGGCCGCCACGTAAGCCACTTTGGGATTCGTCGGATCCAGGACGATCCGGTGGATCTTCTCCGTTTTTTCCAGGCCGAGATGCACCCAGGTTTCACCGCCATCCAGACTCTTGTAAATGCCGTTTCCCACACCACTGCTGTTCCGCGGATTCCCTTCTCCGGTCCCTACCCAGACAATGCTTGGATTTGCTTGAAAAATGGCCACGGCACCAATNGACGACACCGGCTGGTCGTCGAAAATGGGTTTCCAGGTAATCCCCCGATCCGTCGATTTCCAGACACCCCCGGTGGCGGTTCCCACATAAATGATATCCGGATTGTCCACAACCACATCAATGGCCGTTACCCGGCCGCTCATTCCCGCCGGTCCGATGCTCCGGGCCTTCATCGCCCTGAAAAGGTCCGGATCAAACTGAGGCAACGCAACCCCCGTCCAAGCCAAAAGGAAGATAGCCAGAAAAACAATGCCTGCTTGCCTGAGGAATGTTCTCCGGTGCATACTCCCTCCCTTCATCACGGTCCTTGCTGCGGGTTTCTCCACGAAAAATATTTTACATCCCGTGCAAAAGTAAGGAGAATGTTACAAATTCGCAAGATGTTTTTTCGCGCCTTTTCCAGCAAANAGCGNCTATGAAAAAATTACAAAATTCCTTCAAGGAAGGTTCAGTTCATCCCGGTTTGCACCNCCATCCGTACCTTTTCCCCCACAGTTTCCCGCCACAGGAAAATAGTTAAATGACGTGCAAGCTTTTTGCAAAAAAGCAGTCCATCCGTTTTTTCCGGGGTTCCTGGAAAAACNCTGGAGAAAAGATGGAACACCGCGGATTCTGATGGCNTTGCATGCTACGCGGGGAACGGTTCCGAACGGATCTGTTTTCCGGATTGTTGCGAAATGAAAAAGGCGGGAAACGTGTCCCGCCTTTTTGCCGATAGTCATCTTTAGGGATACATTCGCTGTCCTGGGTTTCAGGCCGCTTTTCGGCGATATTTCTGAAGCAGATAGCCGCGCATCTTAAAGAAATGGTACGCCTGTTTGCGGATCAGTTCTTCCGACTGCTCGTGGTCCAGATCCAGAGTTTGGCGAATGAAGGACACGACCCGTCCGAAATAGAGGGCCTTCATGGCCTCAATCAGGTGTGAATTGGCATCGGTGGTGTCGTAGGCGTAGAGCAGGTCGTACACAATCCGTGCCCAGAGTCCCATGCGGATATCCAGCTTACCGCTGTCGTACATTTTTTCCACCCGGGCAAACACTTCAGGGCTCAGGCACCGTTGGAGAATCTCGCGATTGATATTGAATTCGTACAGCGCCGTTTCTTTCATGCTCTTGTAATCAATGCTCAGGCTTTGCGGTTTGGCCAGCTTGTGTTCGCCGTACAGTGGCAGCTGTTCCACATGGTGAATTTCCTGCCACAGATTGCGGTAATCCAGCAGGGTGTTGAAGAGGGTTCCCACCACCTGGGTAAACATGGGTCCCAGTTTGGGTGCGCTGGGTTTGTGGATTTTCGCCCCCAGACAGACCTGGCAAACACGAAAACCGCCCAGAATGGCATTCAAGCTCATAAAGATGTCGATGCCGTACTGTTTGGTGGTTTTGTGCCAGGGCCGCTGCAGATAGTACCGTGCCAGATGGCTGGAAAAGGCAAATTCGCCGCCGATAGGCTGACGCATGTCCTTTCCGAGAAGCCCCACAAGCAACGGATAGCAGATATTGTTGGTGATGGTACCATCGTATTCGTTGCGGGAATACAGCGGGCTCACAAAATCATAGCCATCTTCCAGAATGGGTTTGGCCAGATCGCGGACCCATTCCGGTGTAATACTCATCAGATCGGCATCCACCACGACGATGGCTTTGGCCCCCAGTCGGACCGCTTCGCTGAAAAGGTTGTAAAAATTGTTCCCCTTTCCTTTCACACCTTCAGGAGTCGAGATGTAAATTTTGGGAACGGTATTGCTGGCATTCAGAAAAGCCTCCCGCGTATTGTCGGGAGAGTGATTGTCTACATTAATAACAACACTCTTCAACTGCGGGAAATACTTCTGCAACCCCTCATTACAGCGGTCAACCACAAATGCGATGTTATCGGCTTCGTTGTACGACGGAATCCCAACGACAAGATCGGCTTCCTCCACCCGGTAGGGATTCACCTTCACCATCAAAGAGGCCTCCTTTCAGTTCAGTTTTCGGTTCCGTTTTCAACATGGCCATGTTAATAACAAGGATTGTGCCAGGCTCATCAGAAAGCGGCGAAACGTTTCGATTTTCAACTGTTGAAAATTCAGTCACTTAACATACCCTAATTTGCGTTCCACAATCCGGAATGGTTGAAATTATTCCGGATACCGTTGTGCATTACGTCACTGTCTCACGTTGAAACGCGAATCCTCCTGCGTTGAATCCGTTGGCCTCTTTGTTCACCACCCTCCGATCCTGTAAAATTTAGCGCAAAATTTAGCCGATGCATTTTGGGAATGCAACTTTTTTTGGTTGCCTGGTTGCAAAAAGTAAATTTGTCGCGGCAAGAAAAAAACCGGCCACTCACCCCTGCACCCTGCAAATCATCCGGACCGTGGCATCCTTCCATTTTTGATTCGGAAACTCTGGATGAAATCTTTAATGGCATTTGTCCGGTCAGACCGGGAGGTCCGCTCCAGAAGTTCAAGAAAGGCGGTGCCAATAATCACGCCATCCGCCAGTGTAGCCACGCGCTGCACATCCTGGCA
>MTOL01000485.1 GCA_002011685.1 Deferribacteres bacterium JdFR-76 | reverse complement strand
TCTCATCGGATACGAGACGCGCATTTCCGTACTGGGTCATATTCAGCGTGGCGGGACAACCACTGTGTTTGATCGATTGCTTGCCAGCAAGTTCGGCCAAAATGCCGTTGATCTGTTGCTGGAAGGGAAGTCTGGACTGATTACCGTTCTGCGGGGGAATGAATACACTTATTTTCCGATGGACGAGGCCGTTTCCAAAAAGAAAACGCTGAGCCCGCAATTGCTGGAACTGGCCAAACGGCTGGCCAGTTAATTTGGCAATGGAAGGCATGTTAATTAGAGGAGGATGAATCATGTCGGTTAAGGTAGGAATTAACGGATTTGGGCGGATTGGTCGGCTGGTTCTGCGTGCAGGGATTGAGGATCCAGATATTGAATTTGTGGCGGTAAACGATATAACAGACGCCAAAACACTGGCACATCTTTTGAAATACGATTCAAACCACGGAAAATTTGAAGACGTCCGCGCAGAAGGCGATGCTTTAATCGTAAAAGGAAAAACCATCAAGGTTCTATCCATCCGCAATCCAGGAGAACTGCCTTGGCGTGAACTGGGCGTGGAATTTGTGGTGGAGGCTACCGGGCTGTTCCGCAACCGCGATGATGCCCAGAAACATATTGATGCCGGGGCCAAGAAAGTCATTATCACCGCTCCTGCCAAAAATCCGGATCTTACTGTGGTTGTAGGAGTTAACCATGATAAGTACGATCCGGCTAATCATCACATTGTCTCTAACGCCTCCTGTACCACCAACTGTTTAGCTCCCGTGGTGAAGGTGATTCAGGAAAACTTTGGTGTGGTAAAAGGACTCATGACCACGGTGCATTCCTATACCAATGACCAGCGGATTCTTGATCTTCCGCACAAAGATCTCCGCCGGGCCCGTGCCGCTGCTGTGTCCATGATTCCCACCACAACCGGAGCAGCCAAAGCTGTGGGCGAAGTAATTCCCGAACTGAAGGGGAAATTGAATGGCATGGCCATCCGGGTTCCCACTCCCAATGTTTCTGTGGTGGATGTGGTTTTCGAGACCGAAAAGCCCGTAACGGTAGAAGCGGCCAATGCAGCCCTGAAAAAAGCTGCTGAAAATGAGCTGAAAGGGATTCTGGCCTATGTGGAAGAACCGCTGGTATCCAAGGATTTTAATGGCGACCCGCATTCCTCCATCGTAGATGGACCCTCTACCATGGTGGTGGGCGACAATATGCTGAAGGTTTTGTCCTGGTACGATAATGAATGGGGATTTTCCTGCCGTGTGGTGGATCTGATCAAGTTCATGGCTTCGAAGGCGTAAAGGAGTAAGAAGGGGAGGAATGCCATGGATAAGCTGACGGTGCGCGATCTGGATTTGCATGGCAAGCGGGTACTGATGCGGGTTGATTTCAATGTGCCTCTCACGGCTGATGGGAAAGTGGCGGACGATACGAGGATCCGCAGCGCATTGCCCACCATCCAGTATATTCTGGACCAGGGTGCCAGCCTGGTGCTGATGTCTCATTTGGGTCGGCCCAAGGGTAAAGTGGTGCCGGAAATGAGCCTGCGTCCCGTTGCGGAACACCTTGCAAAATTGCTGGGGAAAGAGGTCAAATTTGCTCCCGATTGCGTTGGTGAAAAGGTAGAATCCATGGCTGCCTCCCTGAAACCCGGAGAGGTCCTCTTGCTGGAAAACCTCCGCTTTCACAAGGAGGAAACGGATAATGACCCGGAATTTGCCAGGAAACTGGCAGCCCTCGGGGATATATACGTTAACGACGCATTTGGCACGGCACACCGGGCTCATGCGTCCACGGAGGGTGTAACCCGCTATTTTGATCAGTGTGCCGCGGGCTTTCTCATGGAAAAGGAGATCAATTACCTTGCGAAGACTCTTGAACAGCCAGAACGGCCTTTTGTGGCTATTCTCGGTGGCGCCAAAATTTCGGGAAAGATTGATGTTATCCAGAATCTTCTACCCAGGGTGGATCATCTGCTGATTGGTGGAGGGATGGCCTTCACGTTTTTTAAAGCCATGGGCTACGAAATTGGCCGTTCCATTCTGGAAGAGGACAAGGTAGACCTGGCGCGTCAGCTGTTGATGGGGGGGAAAGGAAGCGATTCAAAGGTTATTCTTCCTGTGGATGTTGTATGTACCAATGATCTTGATGATCCGGAGGAGGTGGTAACCGTATCGGTCGAGGCCATCCCGGAAGACATGATAGGAGTTGATATCGGCCCGAAAACAGTCGAGCTTTTTTCGGGGAAGCTGAGCAGCGCCCGCACCATTGTCTGGAACGGCCCGATGGGAGTGTTTGAAAAACCCGAATTTGCCCGCGGCACGGTTGAGATAGCAAAGATTCTTGCAGACCGTACAAAAGCGGGGGCAATAACTATTGTAGGTGGCGGAGATTCGGTTGCCGCCGTTAAAAAGGCAGGGGTGGAGGAGCAGATTACCCACATCTCCACTGGAGGGGGGGCTTCTCTGGAACTGTTGAGCGGTTACGAGTTGCCGGGACTGGTGGCGCTGACGGATAAAAAGTGAGGCAGAATATGCGACCGAAAGTGGTAGCTGGTAACTGGAAAATGCACATGGATCTGGAAAGTGGAACGCAGCTGGTGCGTGATCTGCTCGGACAGCTAACGGATATCAAAAAATCTCGGGTTGTCTTTTGTCCCCCGTTCCCGCTGCTCTATCCTGTTGGGGAACTGTTGAAGGATTCGGAGTTTGGTCTGGGTGCACAAAACCTGTTCTGGGAGGAAAAAGGAGCTTTTACAGGGGAAGTTTCGGCATCCATGCTCAAATCCGTAGGTTGCCAGTATGTGATTATTGGTCATTCGGAGCGGCGGAAATATTTTGGAGAAACGGACGAAACGGTTAACCGGAAAATACACCGGGCCCTGACGGAGGGGCTAACCCCCATTGTTTGCGTTGGAGAAACCCTGGTAGAGAGAGAAGCGGGCAAAACACATGAGGTGGTACAGCGTCAGGTGGAAGGGGCCTTTCAGGGGCTCTCTGCCGAGGCGGTGCAAAATCTGATCATTGCCTATGAACCGGTATGGGCAATTGGTACCGGAAAAAATGCCACGCCGGAACAAGCGGTGGAAGTTCATCAACTGATCCGCCAGATTTTGAACCAGAAGTATGGCGAAGGAATCGGCGAGAACGTGACAATTCAGTACGGTGGATCGGTGAACGAAAAAAATGCGGAGTCATTGCTGGGTCAGCCGGATATAGATGGTGCTCTTGTTGGAGGGGCAAGCCTGAAGGCTGATCGTTTTGCAGCCATTGTTCGAATTGGGGAACAATACAGTTGAGCTGGGGTTCAAACTAAAAAAAGGAAGGAGACGGATGCTGACTTTTATTGTCATTATTCAAATTATTGTGAGTATTTTACTGACAATTGTGATCCTAATGCAGTCCAGCAAAGGTGGTGGATTAAGCGGCGCTTTTGGTGGTTCTGGTTCAATGGGAGCCGTTTTTGGCGGCCGGGGTGCCGGGAGCTTTTTGAGCAAAGTTACCATCGTGCTGGCCACCATCTTTATGCTGGGTGCCATCACCCAGGGGCTAATGCGCCGTGGCGGTTCGGCGCAACCAAGGAGCCTTATTCAGCAAGAGATGCAGAAGGAAGGGGTGACTTCGGCGGCAGACATTCTTCCCAAGCTACCGGGGCAGCCAGGCGCAGGCATTGGAGCTGCAAGTCCCGGAAATGCGGCGGCCACCGATTCAGGAAAATAAATTTTTGCTTGACTTAGCGGCTATTTTTATTAAATTTATTTTCGCCTGAGAATTGGCTGCCGAAGTGGTGGAATTGGTAGACACGCTGTCTTGAGGGGGCAGTGCCCAACCGGGCGTGGGGGTTCGAATCCCCCCTTCGGCACAATCTTTGGGGCCATTGCCCCATTTATTGTTTGGGGAAGGGTAAAACAAGTAGGAGGACGGAGCATGAAAATAAGAAATATTGTGTATCTTTTGCTACTCACCTCATTTCTTTTTGCTCCCATAAAAGGGGTTGCTCAAGATACCACCAGTATCGAGTATCAGAAGAAGTTGCAGGAGTACCAGCGGAAGCTGAAGGAGTATCAAGAGCGGAAACGTCTGGCCAAAATGAAAAAAGAGCAGCTGGAGAAGGAAAAAAAGAAAAAGAAGCTTTTTAACGAAGCCAACCAGCTGTTCAAACAGAGAAAATTCAATCAGGCGGCTGAGTTATACCAGCAGGTTCTTGCCATGGATGATTCATTTGCTCTGGCCTGGTACGGTCTGGGACTCACATATCGGAAGATGCGTCAGCCGCAAAAGGCCTTGGAGGCGTACGATAAGGCCATTGCCCTCGATTCTTCCTATGTGAAGGCCTATGTGGCCAAAGGCGTTCTCCTCACAGAAATGGGCAAATTGAATGAGGCGCTTCGGGCCTATGAACAGGCTGTGAAGTACGATCCTACCAATGCCAAGTCCTATTATCAGATGGGCGTCATCTATGTCCGGCAGAAGAATCATAAGAAGGCCGTGGAGATGTTCCAGCGCGCCACGATGATTAAACCGGATTACTATCTGGCTTTTAACAGCTTGGGAGTGTCTTTGCTGGAATTGGGCCGCACGAATGAGGCGATCAATGCATTTCAGCAGGCTGTGGCATATAATCCGCGGTTTTACCAGGCATATTACCGACTTGCCAAAGCATTGAATGATGTGGGCCGTCATTCCGAAGCGCTGGATGCTGCGAAAAAGTGCATCCAGCTGCGACCTCGATTTGCTCCCGCTCATGTGGAAGCCGGCCGTGCTTATCAGGCGCTGGGCAAATATGATCTTGCCATTCAAGAGTATCGGAAGGCATCAAGGGATGCCAGATGGCGTAAGTTTGCCCAGTATCAGATTGATGAAATAAAACGCAAACGCCGTATGCAGCAATAGCCTCCTTTTTGGCCTGTTCAAGAGCCCGGTCTGCTTAGAGGCCGGGCTTTTTTTATTTTGACCTATTGTGAAAATTGCTATTTTAGATAAAAGCCCATGAAAAAATCAAAAACCGGAAATCTGTGCCGATGTGGAAACATCTGTTCCGCCGAATTCTGGTTTCGCTGTTAATCCTGTTGGGTGTTTGGACTCTCACTTTTTTTCTAATGCACCTTGCTCCTGGTGACCCGACGGCCCTGTACCTGGACCCGCGAATTCCTCCTGAAGTGCAAGAAAAAATCCGGCATCAGATGGGACTGGATCGACCTGTGCTGGTTCAATACGCGCAATGGATCAAGGGAGTTTTGCGCGGCGACCTAGGGTATTCTTTTTCCCGGCATGGTCCTGTGAAGGAGATCCTCAAGGAAGCAATTCCCCGAACGCTGTTGCTTACGATGACGGCCCTGACTATTGAATCATTGCTGGCCCTTTTTCTGGGTGTGCTGGCCGCCCTTAAAAGACATACATGGTTCGATCGTACCGTGAATTCGCTGGCGATCTTCTTTTTTTCTGTCCCGGAATTCTGGCTGGGTCTTTTTGCCATTTACCTGTTTTCACTGAAGCTCGGCTGGCTTCCTGCATCCCATATGAATTCCATTGATTTTGCGCAGCTTTCACTCTTTGAGAAGATTGGGGACATCCTGCGTCACCTGATCCTGCCGGCTTTCGTGCTTTCAATTTCTTCCCTGGCCTATTCCATGCGGTTGGTGCGCGCTTCCATGATAGAAACCCTGGAGTCCGAAAGCATCCGGTTTTTGCAGGCAGCGGGCGTTTCCGAAAAAAAAATACATTTCTTTTACGCTGTGAAGCCATCCATTCTCCCCTTTATCACCCACCTTGGGATGAGTCTGCCATTTTTATTTAGCGGTGCCTTCATTGTGGAGAATATTTTTTCCTGGCCTGGGATGGGACAGATAACCCTTTCAGCTATTTTTGCGCGTGATTATCCTCTCATTATGGGCGTGGATATTCTTGTTTCCACCATGGTCGTAGTTGGCAACTTGCTGGCGGACCTGGCTTACATGCTGATTGATCCGAGGATTCGGGCAACATGATGCAATTGTCTGACGAAAAAAAAGACCTTGTCTTTTGGATCGCAGCCGCTCTGCTGCTGATTATTGCGATTGTATGCTTACTGGCACCCTATTTTGCTCCATACCCACCAAACCAGCAGGGCGATTTGCTCCGGGAACGATTGCTCCCACCCAGTCTGAAACATCCCTTTGGTACGGACAAATATGCCAGGGATGTATTTAGCCGGGTTCTGCATGGCGGAAGGGTCTCGCTATTAATAGCCCTCAGTGTAATGGGGATCAGCACCTTATTTGGGACCCTCTATGCGGGCATTGCAGGCTTTTTCGGCGGGTGGATTGACCGTCTTCTTATGCGGGTAGTTGATATCTTGCTGGCGATTCCAACGGTTTTTCTGATTATCACATTTGTTGCCTTTTTCGGATCAAATATCTGGGTGCTGATTTTGATCCTTGGCGCAACTGGATGGATGGGAATGGCCCGTTTGGTACGGGCCGAAGTGCTGAAAATCAGGAATCAGGATTTTATTCGGGCGGCAATTGCCCTAGGACTGCCGTTCCATCGCATTTTGCTGTTCCATATTGTGCCCAATATTTTGCCCACGGTACTGGCTGTCGCGACTATCCGTGTTGCGGTGATTTTGCTGCTCGAGTCGGCGTTGAGTTTTTTGGGCCTCGGGGTCCAGCCACCTGTGGCAAGCTGGGGTAGCATTATTCGCGACGGGCAGGATGTGATCTTTGAGGCATGGTGGGTCAGCTTTTTCCCGGGGGTTATGATTATTCTTTCTGTTCTGGCCCTGAATATTGTGGGAGATGCTTTGAGGCACAGTTCCCGCCAGTAAGGGATTCGTACTCTGTGGCAAAAGATCCCGCCTCGCTTTTCTGCTGAATGTA
>MTOL01000486.1 GCA_002011685.1 Deferribacteres bacterium JdFR-76 | reverse complement strand
GGAACTTCGGGTAGCGGCGGGGGAAACGGCAAAAACCGGCCAGCCGGCCAGAAAACGGCCTGGAGAACAGGCTGGCCGTAGCGGGAAAATGGAGAACCGTTCTCCTGGAGGGACCGAGGGCATGTCACCCGAAATACTGGCCCGCATTGAGAAACGGATGCTGCAAAATCCCGATATCCGACGGGAATTTGAAAAGCGAGCCAAGGAAGATCCGGATTTTCGCAACAATCCGAAAAAGAAAATGGCTTTTTTCCGGGAGATGCGGCAGAAATTTGGCCGCCAGGGACCGCCGCATTAATAGGAAAGCCAGATTTGCGATTCGGAAGGATTTTGGGATGTAGCAATGCAGATTTCTGAATTTTCCGTCAAGCGGCCCATTACGGTGCTGATGATTATGCTCAGCATTGTGGTGCTGGGGCTCATTTCTCTCAAGCGCCTGCCGCTCACCTTTTTGCCGGAAGTGTCGTCTTCCAGGCTCAATATTTTTGTGCCGTATCGGTCCTCCTCGCCAGAAGAAGTAGAACGGCTGATTACGGTGCACATCGAAGATATTGTGAGCACGGTCAGCCGCCTAAAATCCATTACTTCCACCTCGTCCGCCACAGGAGCCAGCGTAACGGTGGAATTTGAGGATGGGACGGACATGGACCTGGCAGCAATGGAAGTTCGCAACCGGCTGGATCTGGTCTGGGCCTATCTGCCGGACGACGTGGAGCGGATCTTTATCCGCCGTTGGCAGTCTACCGATATGCCGGTCATCAATTTTACCGTCTCCTGGAACGGGTCCGGTGGGCAGTTCAATGATCTGGTACGGTACCAGCTCCTGCCACGCATTCAGCGCATTGAAGGAGTTGCCAATGTGGATTTGCGGGGGCTGGAAGAAAAGAGCGTTATCGTGGAACTGGATCAGGATCTGATGCGCGCCTATGGCGTCGATCCCTTCAACCTCATGCAGAGCATCCGATCTAACAATCTGAATCTTTCGGCCGGTTTTGTGTATGACGGCGGCAGAAAGTTTTCGGTGCGCACGATTGGAGAGTACCGTTCGGTGGAGGAAATTGCCAGGACGCCCATCCGGGGTACGAACTTGTACCTGAAGGATATTGCCACGATCCGTTTTGGCATTCCCGAAAAGAAGCGCTACCAGCGTCTGAACGGCAAAGATGCCATCAGCTTTGTGGTGTACAAAGCCTTCAACGCCAATGTGGTGGATGTGTGTAACCGCGTCAAAGCAGTGCTGAAAGAGATTCAGCAAGAGCCACGATTCCGGGACCTGAATATTCAGATATACCGGGATCAATCCCGCGAAATTGTCAGCAGCTTGCGGAATTTGCGTGATGCGGGACTGGTGGGTGCAGTTTTGGCGGTGCTGGTTCTGTTTGTTTTTCTGCGCAAGGTCCGGAGTACGCTTATTATTGCCACGGCCATTCCCATCGCCATCCTTTTTGCCTTTCTGGTGATGTACCTGCTCCGGCTGCGTCCCATTGAGTCGCAAATCACCCTGAACCTGATTTCCATGATGGGAATGGTGTACGCCATCGGTATGCTGGTAGATCCCTCCATTGTGGTGCTGGAGAATATTTTTCGCCACAAGCAGGAAGAAGGATTGAATGCTAGGGATGCGGCCATTGTGGGTAGTCGGGAAGTGGGGATGGCCATTCTCGCAGCCACGCTTACAACCATGATCGTTTTCATGCCGCTTATTATGCTGCAGGGCGGATTCATGTCCCGTATGATGTACGATTTTGGCATTGTGATCTGTACCATTCTCTTTTCCTCGATGGCCATTGCCATTACGCTGGTTCCGCTGATGGCGTCGCGTATTTTTACCGGAAAAGAGCGTCAGAAGGCCAGAGAACTGGTATGGCTGCAGAACACATATGCCCGGGTAATCCGGTGGACGCTGCGCCACCGATTGCTCACCGTAGCGGGTGCAGTGGCCATTTTTCTTTTTTCTTATTACTTGAGCACGAAAATCGACCGTGAGTTTCAGCCGCCTGCGCCTTCCCGCCGCCTGGATTTCCGGGTGGATCTGCCGGGTTCATACACCTTGGAGCAGATGAATCAGCTGTTCGGCGAGATTGAAAAGAAATTGCTGGCCCGCAAAGACGCGTGGGACATTCAGGCCGTGAGCACCGATTTTGGTGTGGGACGTTCCTCGCGCGGCGGCCGGGGCCGGCTTACTGTGTTCTTAAAGGAACAGCCGCAAACGGGCCTGACCACCATGGCCATTCTGGACAGCATCCGGAGCATCCTGCCTTCCCTTCCCGGCGTCCGTTTCCGTTTTGGCGGCATGCATCATATGTCAGGACAGCGGTCCGGCATCAACATTCAGCTGAAAGGGGAAAGTCCGGAGGTTCTGGANCTGCTGGCAGAGGAAGTGGTTGCGCGGATTTCCGACATACCAGGTATCCGCGACATTGAAACCAGCTATGAGGAAGGCCAGGAAGAGGTTCAAATTGTGATGAACCGGGAGCGGGTGAACCGCCACGGGCTGTCGTCACAGCGGGTGGCACGGTCTGTCCAGTCGGCTCTGACAGAACGGGCGGCCAGCAAGTTTAAAACACGGGACCGGGAAGTGGATATTCTGATCAACCTGAAGGAAGAAGACCGCACCAGTCTGGAGAAGCTGCGGAATCTGGCGGTCCAAAGCCCGCAATCGGAGCCGGTTCCACTTTACACGCTGGCGGAAATGCAGGTAGCCCGGGGGCCCGAGTCCATTCAGCGGGAGAGCCGCCGGCGGACGCTGTCCATTCAGGCATCGCTTTACCGGCGCGGCATGGCTACTTCCACCCGTGAGGTGCAAAAACGGCTGGCAGATTTGAAACTCCCGCCCGGCTATTCCTGGGAGTTTGGCAGCAACTGGCGGCGTTGGAGGGAGTCAGAAGCCATGTCCATGTTTTCTATCCTGCTAGCTCTGCTGCTAATTTTGATGATCATGGCTTCGCTTTTTGAATCGCTCATCCACCCGTTCACCATCATCACGTCCGTGGGGTTTGCGCTGATCGGGGTGTTTCTCATTTTCTGGATTACAGGAACCAATTTGAGCTCGGTGGCTTACCTGGGCATTCTGGTGGTCTGTGGCCTGGTTGTGAACAACGGAATCATCCTGGTTGATCACATCAACCAGCTCCGCCGGAAGGGACTCACCCGGCATGATGCCATCGTAAAAGGTGGAATGGACCGCATCCGGCCCATTCTGATGACAGCAGCTACGACCAATCTGGGGTTGCTGCCCATGATTGTGCCGCTATTTTTCCCATCCATTTTCGGTCCCATTGAAGGCCGGGCAGGGATGTGGGCACCGGTGGGCCTGGCCGTTTTCGGCGGGCTGACCACGTCTACCTTTCTCACTCTGGTCATTTTGCCTACCATTTATTCACTGATGGATGATTTGAAGATCGGGATTCTGCGGGTCATGCGCAGGGCGGGATGAACGCAAATGGGGTAACGGGCATTGAAATTGGCACAGCGACGCACCGATCTGACACAGGGGAGCCTGTTTCGGCATTTGATCCGGCTGGCCCTGCCCATGATTTTGGGCAATCTGCTGCAGAACGTTTTCAACCTTGTGGACATGATTTTTGTTGGCCGGCTGGGACCGGCAGCCATCGCCGCCGTTTCCATCAGCGGCATTTTACTGACGCTGGTGTGGACCTTTCTTATCGGTCTATCCATTGGTACCACTGCGCTGGTTTCCCGCTTTTTTGGAGCCCGGGATTACCATCAAACGAAAGCAGCTGCCAACCAGGCCCTTTTTCTGGGGCTGCTGCTGTCGCTGTTTCTTGGCGGGCTGGGCATTCTCTGGCCCTCGCCGCCGCTGCGGCTGCTGGGTGCGGAAGAGGAAGTCGTCCGCCTGGGGGCCCCGTACATTCAGGTAGTATTTGGTGGCTCTTTTGCACTCATCCTGCTGTTTTTGATCAGCGCCATTTTGCGTGGCATCGGCGACGCCATGACGCCGGTAAAAATATGGGCCTTTTCCTCTGTGCTAAACATCGTGCTGGATCCGCTGCTCATTTTCGGCATCGGTCCGTTTCCGCGGCTGGAGGTTCTGGGGGCCGGCATCGCTACGGTATTCGGCCAGTTCGTCGGACTGATCCTGGGCTTCGTCGTTCTGCTGCGCGGTTACAGTTACATCCAGATCGATCCAAAAGAATTCCGCCTCAGCGGAAATCTTATTTTGCGAATTTTGAAGATCGCCATTCCCGGTTCCATGCAGGGGTTTTTCCGGAACGTGAGTGGACTTATCTTGATGAGGATTGTGGCGACATATGGAACCATTGTAATTGCCGCTTATGGCATCGGTTTGAGAATTCTATTGATGGTGATGATGCCCGGCTGGGCTATCGGCAGCGCTGTGGCCACGCTGGTGGGGCAGAATCTTGGGGCCCGCCAGCCCGATCGCGCCGAAAAGAGCGGATGGCTGGGTACCGCCCTGTACACCGGCCTGCTGGTTGGCGTAGGAAGCCTGTTTTTTCTGTTTGCCGAACCGGTGATCCGGATATTCAACGATGACCCCGGTGTGGTTCGGAGTGGCGCTGCTTATCTGCGCACAGTGGCGCTCAGTTATCCATTTCTGGCCATGGGAATCATTCCAGGAATGGCCCTGGGAGGCGCCGGCGATACGGTAACCACCATGGCGGTAATCGGTTTTTCGCTGATCCTTTTTCAGGTCCCCGTGGCGCTATGGCTGCCTAAAATGTGGGGGCTGGGAATTCAGGGCATCTGGATTTCCATCGCCCTGGCCTTTGTGCTTCAGGGGGTGCTGATGGTTCTGGCGTTCCGGCTGGGAAAATGGAAACGGAAGCGTGTTTGACCCATGAAATGACAAGCCAGGAGATAGAGGACGTGCTATGAAGATTGTTGAATTTTCCATTCGCCGTAAGGTTACAATTTTGATGATTTTTCTGGCGGCTGTGGTTTTCGGATTCATTTCCTTTGACCGCCTGAGCCTGGATCTGCTGCCAGACATCACCTATCCAACTCTCACCATCCGCACCGAATACCCCGGTTCCGCGCCTGCAGAGGTGGAAAACCTGATTTCCAAGCCCATCGAGGAGGCCGTGGGCGTTGTAAATGGTGTAATTCGGGTGAGTTCCATTTCCCGGCCAGGCATTTCAGACGTAATCATTGAATTCGACTGGGGCACGAATATGGATTTTGCTGCCCTGGATGTTCGCGAAAAACTGGACCGGGTGATTTTGCCGCAGGATGCCGAGCAACCTATCATTTTGCGGTATGATCCGGCCTTGGATCCCATCATGCGCATTGGCCTGTTTGGCGATCCCAATCTGATCGGAATGCGCCTGTTTGCGGAAGAAAACATCAAGCGGGAACTGGAAAGCTTGGAAGGAGTGGCGGCCGTTCAGATAAGCGGCGGCCTGGAAGAAGAAATTCATGTGGAGGTCAATCAGGCCAAACTGGCGGCGCTGGATATTCCCATCTCTCAAGTAGTAAACCGGCTGGCGCAGGAGAACATCAATCTGACGGGCGGTACTCTCCGGGAAGGGGACATGGAATACATCGTCCGCACGCTCAATCAGTTTCAGACGGTGGACGAGATAAACGACATCGTAATTGCCCGGAAAGGAAATGCCAGCATTTACCTTCGTGATGTGGGACAGGCATTCGCCAGTTACAAAGAACGCAAGGTAATTACCCGGATCGGAGGCCGGGAGAGTGTGGAAATTGCCATTTACAAGGAGGCCGATGCCAATACGGTAACGGTGGCGCGGCGCGTCCGCGAAAAGCTGGATGCCATCATCCGCCAGCTGAAAGAAAGCGGCTCCCGCATGCAGCTGGAAATCGTGTCCGACCAGTCCCGCTTTATCCGACAGTCCATTAATGATGTGCTGCTTTCGGCCATTGTGGGCGGAATTCTCGCCATGCTGGTGATTTATTTCTTTCTGAACAACGTTCTAAGTACCGCGATTATCAGCCTGGCCATTCCCATTTCAGTCATCGTTACGTTTTTTCTGATGTATCTTTCCGGCATTTCCCTGAACATTATGTCGCTGGGAGGACTGGCCCTGGGAGTTGGAATGCTGGTAGACAACGCCATCGTTGTCCTGGAGGCGATCGACCGCCACAGCCGGAAAGGGCTGCCTCCGGAAAAAGCGGCGTTTGTGGGAACCAGCGAAGTGGGCAAAGCGGTTTCGGCCAGTACCCTTACCACCATTTTCGTGTTTGTGCCGATTGTGTTCGTGCAGGGGATCGCCGGGCAGCTGTTTACCGATCAGGCCCTGACGGTCACCTATTCCCTTCTTGCTTCTCTATTTGTGGCTCTTACCCTCATTCCCATGCTATCCAGCCTAAGGATGAAAGACGTGGCAGAAGAAGTGGAGGTGGTAGACAGCATCCAGCCGCCCAACCGGGTGCTGGCCCTTCTTGAAACGTTGGCTGCGGGCGTTTTGCGGGCAATCCGGCGGAGTGTTCTTATGCTTGGCAGGGGGCTCCGTCTTCTCCTCTTTCCTGCCTATTGGAGCATGAACCGGTTTTTCGATCAGGTTTACCGAATTTATCCGCGGATTCTGGACTGGGCTTTGACACACCGGCTGAAAACTATCGCGATTGCCATCGCGGTGCTGGCGCTTTCATTTGGGGCTTCTTTGTTTATTGGCACCGAGCTGATCCCGGAAATGAGCCAGGGGGAGTTTATCGCCGAGGTGAAGCTGCCGACCGGAACGCCTATTGAAGAGACCGATGCAGTATTGCGGCGGATGAGCGAACTGGCTCTGCAAGATCCGCGCGTGGAGCGGGTGTTTTCCATTGCCGGAACCACCGAACAGCAGGGACTGGCGGCAGGGGAGGAACGGGAGAATACGGGACAGCTTCATATTACCCTGAACACC
>MTOL01000096.1 GCA_002011685.1 Deferribacteres bacterium JdFR-76 | reverse complement strand
ATATTCCTTGACATATGATACCATATACAGTATCTCTTGGAGGCATATTTGAGTAAGATACAAAAAATACTTAAAAGACGGAAATCTTGTCCGACCTTTGTTAGTAGGGAAGAAGTATTTTCGGTTCTAAAGCGTTATGGCTTCAAAATCGAGTTCAAACGCGGGTCGCATGTCACCGTGAGGCATGAGGCACTTGTGGGGGTAAAGAATTTTGGCTTGGACGGAGAATTTACCATTCCGATCTACAAAGGTCACTGGGTTAAGGGGATCTATCTCAAAAGGATTCTGCTGGCAATAGGCATTGTTGAAGGAGCGGGGAATGAGGAAGAATCTTGATTATTATATGTCGTTGAAATATCCCGTTGAAATTGAAAAAATTCCCCAAGAGGAAGGCGGTGGCTACCACGTGTGCATTCCGTTGTTGGGCAGGTATGCGTTTGTGGGAGATGGAGACACCATTGAGGAAGCGCTGGCCCATCTTGAGGAAGTAAAACGGGATCTTTTTTCTTTATATTTGGCGCGTGGAATCCCAATTCCGGAACCGGATGAAGAGGAGGCTGAGTACAGCGGCAAATTTTTATTGCGGATTCCTTCGGAACTGCACCGGTACCTGGCGCAGCAGGCGAAACGAAACAATACAACACTAAATCAGTACTGCCTTTTTTTGCTGACAAGAAAGGCGTATTTACATACAGTACAGGAACAGATGGAAGAAATTCGAAGGGAGATCAGAGGGCTCCACCAGCGGTTGCAAGAGATTTCTTTCAAAGTTGCGAAGCCTAAAAGTACAAATGGCAATGCAACCCGCGTTTTTCATCTTGACGAATACAAACGTTCTGCCTGAGAGAGAATGGAACCGATTTCACCGGAAAGATACCGCCAGATTCTGGATGGTATTGAATTAAGAGGGATTTCTTTACGATCTGTTCGAGCTGAATTGAGGGAGCCGCAGATTCCTCAAAGAGCGGTCATTGGTATCCGGGATCAAGCCGAGTTCTCAAATGCAGAAGGTGGATTCAGCATTTTTGTGCGCTACATTTTGACTGCAAAGGTTCGAAATAAGATTTTCCTCAAGATTGAGGCGGCCTACGAGCTGTTTTTTTCGTCCGAGGAAGAGATTTCCGATGAATTTTTTGATATTTATCGCGAAATCAGCCTTCCTTTTAATATCTGGCCGTTTTTCCGGGAACTGGTGAATTCCCTCACGGCGCGCATGGGTATTCCGCCCATTACTTTGCCGCTGTTTAAAAAATAGTTTGATATGCCTCATAGGTTTATCGAATACCTCTATTTTTTGGCAAGATCCTGCGGATATTCTTCCAACTTCCATTGATTCATCTTCTTAGTTTTCTTATATTAATGCCGATTTTTGATGGACTTAAATGGAATGAAAATCCTGAACTTTTGAGGGCGGGCAAAGGAATGGAGAAACAGATTCCGAAAGTGTACGATCCCAAAAAGGTCGAAGACCGTATTTACAGTTATTGGGAAACGCGAGGATTTTTCCACACGGANTCCGATCTGAACCGGGGAGAAAGAAATATTGCATCGTGATTCCACCGCCCAACGTAACCGATGTGCTCCACATGGGACACGCCTACAACAATACATTTCAGGATATTCTTATCCGCTATCACCGGATGGCCGGATATAACACGCTGTGGATACCCGGTACGGATCATGCCGGTATTGCAACCCAGAATGTAGTGGAGCGGCGTCTGGCCAAAGAAGAAGGGCTAACCCGCCATGACCTGGGGCGGGAGAAGTTTGTGGAGCGGGTCTGGCAATGGCAAAAGAAGTACGGTGGCATTATCATCAACCAGCTGAAGCGCCTGGGTAGCTCCTGCGACTGGCAGCGAACCCGGTTTACCATGGACGAGGGGCTTTCCCGGGCGGTGATCGAAGCGTTTGTCCGCCTTTATGAGAAAGGGCTAATTTACCGTGGGAAGTACATCATCAACTGGTGCCCACGCTGCCAGACGGCCATCTCCGATGAGGAGGTGGTTCACAAGGATCAGGAAGGTTCCCTCTGGTATATCCGTTATCCGGTGAAAGATGGCAGCGGATACATCACCGTGGCCACTACCCGTCCGGAATCGATGCTGGGCGATACGGCTGTGGCCGTCCACCCGGAGGATAAGCGCTACAAAAAGATGATCGGCAAGACGCTGGTGCTCCCGCTGATTGGGCGGGAAATTCCGGTTGTTGCCGACAATGCCGTTGATCCGAAATTTGGGACCGGTGCCGTCAAAGTGACGCCGGCTCACGATCCCAACGATTTCGAAATCAGCCAGCGGCACCATTTGCCGGCTGTGGTGGTGATGGATGAGACGGCCACAATGAACGAAAATGCCGGACGCTTCGCCGGTATGGACCGGTTTGCCTGCCGGAAAGCGGTTGTAGAAGAACTGCGCAAGCAGGGCCTGCTGGAAAAGATCGAAAAACATCAGCACGCAGTGGGCCACTGTCAGCGGTGCGATACCATCATTGAACCGTATCTTTCCGAACAGTGGTTCGTAAAAATTAAGCCCCTGGCAGAACCAGCCCTGCGTGTGGTCCAAGAAGGCAAAATCCGGTTTATCCCGGAGCGCTGGACCAAAGTGTATGAGAACTGGATGGTCAACATCCGGGACTGGTGCATCTCCAGACAGCTATGGTGGGGCCATCGGATTCCCGTATTCTACTGCCAGGACTGCGGCGAACAGATGGTAGACCGGCAGAAACCGGAAAAATGCCGAAAGTGTGGAAACGGCCGCATTGAGCAGGATTCTGATGTTCTGGATACCTGGTTCTCTTCCTGGCTGTGGCCTTTTTCTACCATGGGCTGGCCGGACAAAACGCCGGATCTGGAGTACTTCTACCCGACGGATACGCTGGTTACCGGTCCCGATATTATCTTTTTCTGGGTGGCCCGGATGATCATGGCGGGGCTGGAGTTCATGGGGGACATCCCGTTCCGTTACGTGTACATTCACGGCATTATCCGGGACGAATTTGGCCGCAAAATGAGCAAATCCCTTGGCAACGGCATCGACCCCATTGAGATGATCGAAAAATACAGCGCCGATGCCGTGCGTTTTTCGCTTATGGCCCTCACATCCGAAGGTCAGGACATCAATCTGGCCGAAAGCAAATTCGAAATGGGGCGGAATTTTTCCAACAAAATCTGGAATGCTTTCCGGTTTATTGCCATGAATCGCGAGAATGCGGAGATCGATCCAAACTTCCAGCCGGCAAAGGTCCGGGAACAAATGGAGCTGGCTGACCGCTGGGTTCTAAGCCGCTATTTTGCCACAGTGGAGCAGATTACAGATCATCTGGAAAAATTCCGCTTTAACGATTATGTGAGCACCTTTTATTCTTTCTTCTGGCATGACTTCTGTGACTGGTATCTGGAACTTATTAAACCCAGACTGTACCAGGCTGAAGATCCTGGGCAAAGATCCCTGGTATTAAATGTGGCACTTTACATCCTCAAAGGGAGCATGAAGCTGCTGCATCCGGTGATGCCGTTTATCACGGAGGAGATATGGCAGCACGTGCGCGCGGCAGAAGATCCCGAAAGTATTATGATTGCTTCCTGGCCGGAAACGGAAAAAGGCTGGATTTCAGCAGAAACCGACCGCCAGATGGCTTTTCTGCAGGAAGTGATCCGTTCGGTTCGTACCATTCGGGGGGAAATGAATGTTCCGCCTGGCAAAAAAGCAACCGTACTGGTTCACGATGAGGACGAAGAGAGGGCGGAGCTCTTGCGGCGGTATGAAGGCTATCTCAAAAATCTGGCGGCGGTGGAGTCATGCGAGGTAGGAGCCGGGGTGAAGCGGCCGCCGCAAAGTGCATCCGCCGTGGTGGAAGGGGCTGAGATCTATGTGCCTCTGGGTGGCCTGATAGACATTGATGTGGAAAAAGCCCGGTTGCAGAAGGAAATCGAACGGCTGGAAGGGATTCTTGAGAAACTGAATTTGAAACTGACCAACCAGAATTTTCTCACCCGCGCACCCAAAGAGGTGGTGGAAAAAGAAAGGGCGAAAAAAGCACAGTTCGAGGAAACCCTGGAGAAGCTGCGGAACAATCTGGCTCAGCTTTCAGGATAAGAACTTCTGGCGTTTTTAGCACGAAACAATCCCGCAGTTTTTCGCCTTTCAACCAAAACAAGGTGGCGGCCATGAAGTGGAATCTTTTTTGGCGGACCGTACCAGTCGTTTGGCTGGCGGCAGCGCTTTCTTTGGCTCAGACCATCCGTGATACGCGCATTTCCATTTATCAGGGCAACCTGGCATTTGTTCAGGAAGGGTTGCAGTTTCAGCTAAAATCGGACAAACAGCAGCTTGTTTTTGAAGACCTTCCGGAGTCGATGGTACCTGCTTCGTTCCGGTTTTTTCCCGAAAACCCCGAAGAATTCCAGGTTGTAGAGCTTTTTTCGATTCCGGCTGAACACGGGATGGAAAATCTCTTAAGAAAAAATGTGGGAAAGCCGGTTGTTTTTNTCCTGGAGGGGGGCATAAAAAGTGAAGGGGTGCTGCTGCGTGGCGGCGATCCCTACTGGATCCGCACGGGGGATGGAAATGTGCGCCTCCTTCCGTCCCGGAAGGTTGTGTGGATGGAATTTACCGAGGGCCATCCGCCAGCCGGAAAAAAATGGGCGGTCCGTTTGAAATCGCGTCGCAAGGGTAAAATGACGGCGGTGCGGGAGTATTTTACGCGCGGCGTGATGTGGGAAGCCCTTTACTGGGTTCATCTTTTCGATGAAAAGCTTTCCATCGAGGGCTGGGCGCAGCTGGAGAACCGCAGCGGGAAAGATTTTGAGCGCGCGGCAATTCAGCTCATTGCCGGCAGCGTCAATTTGTCGGGCGTGGAAAGGGACCGGGGCCGCTTTGCACGGGCGGCGGTTCCGATGGCCCTGGAAGAGATCTCCGTCGAACCGCTAAAAGTATCGGAATATTACAGGTTCAAACTGCCGGCGCGGTATTCTTTGCGGAATGGCGAGATCCGCAAAATCTGGCTTTTTTCTGCAAAAGGTATCCGCTACAGGAAGGCCTACGTTCATGATGCCAGGTTCTGGCCCAAAGAAGTGCGCACGGAGATTTCCTTCCTGAACGACTCAAAAAACCGGCTGGGGCAGCCGCTGGCAGCGGGGAGAGTGTTCCTTTTCAGGAAGGATGACCGGTTTACGACCCTGGTCGGAACCGACCATCTGAAAGACACGCCAGAGGGACAGAAAGTTCGCCTGCAGCTGGGAACCGTGTTTGATCTTACCGTTGAGCGGAAACAAACCCGGAGCATGGCCAAGGGCAAAAAGCGCCACGTGGAAAGTTTCGAAATCACTTTCCGGAACGCGAAAGAAAGGCCGGTGGAGATCATTTCCCGGGAATATTTCTACTTCCACGCGCCGGATAGCCGCTGGCGCATTGTGGAGACCAGTGCGAAGTACCGGAGAGAGGCGGCCCGCGTGGCTGCGTTTACGGTGGACGTTCCCGCCAGGTCGAGCAGGGTTTTGCGGTATACCGTTGAATATTCCTGGTAAAGCAAATGGCTGTTTCCGCCCGAGTTGATCGCAAACTATCCCAGCCCGTACAGGCCATCAAAGGAATTGGTGAACGGCGGGCGGAGCTGCTGCACCGGCAGGGTATTCAGACCATTGAAGATCTTCTTACGTATTTTCCCAGGAAATATCTGGATCGCACAAAAATTGACCGCATTGCCCATCTCAAACTCGGGGAAGAGGTTACCGCGATCGGGCAGGTGGTTTCGTTCCGTACGGTGGGTGGAAGGCGGCCGCGGTTTGTTCTGGTATTGCGTGACGATACGGGGGAACTGAAATGTGTATGGTTTCAGGGGGCACATTACATGAAAAACGCCTTCCGGATCGGTGAGTGGCTTGCCGTTCACGGGAAGGTCCGTTTCTTTAACGGTCTGCAAATGGCTCATCCGGAATATGACCGGCTTTCTGAAGGGCGCGACGACCGGATGCTTCACACGGGGAAGATTATTCCCCTTTATCCCGGCACATCAGACCTCTCGGAGGCAGGTTTGGATAGCCGCGGTTTCCGGCGCCTTATCTGGCAGGTCTTGAACGACTTTTCTCCTGGAATCGAAGAAAACCTTCCGGATTTTATTCTGGAGAAGTACCGGTTCATCAACCGGCGGGCGGCGCTGAATCAGGTTCATTTTCCGGAATCGGGGGAGCAGCTTCAGGCGGCCGTGCGCCGGCTCAAATATGAAGAGCTTTTTTACCTTCAGCTAATGCTGGCGCTGCGAAAGGCCTGGAGGAAGCGACAGAAGAAGGGAATCCAGTTTGAAAGAATTGGAGAGCGGACACGTGGCCTGATCAGCGGTTTGCCATTCCAGCTGACGGACGAACAGCGGAAAGTCCTGCGCGAAATCTGGCACGACATGCGTTCTGCTTTTCCCATGAACCGTTTGCTTCAGGGTGATGTGGGATCAGGAAAGACGGTGGTGGCGCTAACGGCCATGCTTATTGCGGTGGAAAACGGCTACCAGGCGGCTCTGATGGCACCTACGGAAATCCTTGCGGAGCAGCACTACTTGACTTTCCGGCAGATGCTGAACGGCCTTGGGGTTCGGGTGGAACTACTGATTAGAGGCGCTCGACCAGCCGAGCGCCGGGAGCGATTGCGCCGGATTGCCGAAGGAGAAACAGATCTCGTTATCGGGACTCATGCCTTAATTCAGGAAGATGTGGTCTTTCACAAACTCGGTCTGGTGGTAGTGGACGAACAGCACCGGTTTGGTGTGCTGCAGCGGGCCGGTTTGCGCATGAAAGGGCAAAATCCCGATGTTCTGGTGATGACTGCGACGCCCATTCCTCGTACGCTGGCGCTCTCGCTCTACGGAGATCTGGACGTATCCG
>MTOL01000288.1 GCA_002011685.1 Deferribacteres bacterium JdFR-76 | reverse complement strand
GGTCGGTTTTGACCATCCCGTATTTGGTAACCACACTGGTGCCTTCCACAACGGGAAGAAGATCTCGCTGGACCCCCTCACGGGATACATCCGGTCCTACTTTGGATTTTTCTCCCGCGATTTTATCAATCTCATCCAGAAAGACAATTCCGGAATTTTCCACCCGGTGGATGGCCTCACGCACCACCTCGTCCATGTCGATCAGCTTCTGGGCTTCTTCCTGCTCCAGATAGGCCCGGGCCTCTTCAACCGTCATCCGCCGCTTTTTGGTCTTCCGCGGAATCATATTGCCGAAAAGATCCTGCAGGTTCAGGCCCATCTCTTCCACACCCAGCGGCGAAATAATCTGCATCATCGGGAAAGTTTCACGCGGGACGTCCATTTCCACCTGGCGTTTATCAAATTTTCCGGCTCTCAGCAGTTCACGGATTTTTTCCCGCGTCTCCAGATACGAATCTTCCTCATCCTCCTCCGTTTCACCTTCCTCCATTACGCCCACTTCCACTTTGGGCCGTACCCTCCGGGAGCGTGGAGGCGGAAGCAAAATATCCAGCAGCCGTTCCTCGGCATGTTTGCGCGCTTTTTCTCGCACCTGCTCCATCTTTTCCTGTTTCACCATGTTCACCGCAATATCCACCAGATCCCGGATAATGGACTCCACATCGCGACCCACGTACCCCACTTCGGTAAATTTGGAGGCTTCTACCTTAATAAAAGGAGCTTTTGCCAGTTTGGCCAGGCGGCGGGCAATTTCGGTTTTTCCCACTCCGGTAGGACCGATCATGATAATATTGTTGGGCATAATCTCTTCGCGCAGTTCCTCCCGTACCTGCATCCGCCGCCAGCGGTTGCGCAGAGCTATGGCCACAGCCTTTTTGGCTTCCTCCTGGCCGATGATGTATTTATCCAGTTCCTCTTTGATCTGTCTGGGCGTCAGTTCCTCCATACCCACCTCACTCCAGCACTTCCACGGTCATCATGTCATTGGTATATATACAAATCGAAGCGGTGATTTTCAATGATTCTTCCACGATCTCCCGTGCGGACAGGCTCGTGTGCCGGTACAGGGCACGGGCAGCCGCCAGGGCATAGGGCCCACCGGATCCGATAGCCACAATTCTGTCGTCCGGCTCGATCACCTCACCCGTGCCGGACAGAATCAGGGCATGCTCCCGATCCATGACAGCCAGCAAGGCCTCCAACCGCCGCAGGTATTTATCCGTACGCCATTCCTTTGTCAGCTCCACTGCAGCCCGGTAGAGATTCCCGCTGTACTGCTCCAGTTTCGCTTCAAACTTCTCGAACAGGGTGATGGCATCGGCCGCCGCTCCGGCAAATCCGGCCAGAATATTCCCGTTGTACATCTTGCGGACCTTTCGCGCGGTGCTCTTCATCACCGTCTGGCCCATGGTAATCTGACCATCCCCTCCAATGGCCACTTTCCCGTCCCGGATTACCCCCAAAATAGTGGTCCCGTGAATGGATCCCTGATTCCCGCTCATCACCTTCCCCTGATTTTTTTCAGATACTTGTAAAAATCGCTGTCCGTTGAGATAATAATCCGGCTGTTTTTCTTCAGTGTCTCCTTGTAGGTCTCCAGGGTCATAAGAAACGAGTAGAATTCCGGATCGCGGCCGTAGGCCTCGGCGTAGATACGTGTCGCTTCCGCATCGGCTTTGCCCTTAATTTCCTGAGCCTTCCGGTAGGCCTCGGAGCGGATCCGCTGAAGCTCTTTTTGCATCCGGC
The DNA here is from genome assembly GCA_002011685.1 of Deferribacteres bacterium JdFR-76. GTDB lineage: Bacteria > Zhuqueibacterota > JdFR-76 > JdFR-76 > JdFR-76 > JdFR-76. The sequence continues at coordinate 5,130 of MTOL01000288.1, read as the reverse complement.
CTTCAATCTCCGCTTTGGCTCCCATTCCTTCGGACCGGTATTTTTCGGCAATTCGTTTCCGCTCGGAAATCATCCGGTCGTATACCTTTTCCCGCACTTCTTTTACATAATTGACGCGTTTAATACGGACATCCACCAGTTCGATTCCGTACACCGGTACCAGTTTGGATGCCTGTTCCAGAATTTTCCGGGTCAGCTTTTCGCGGCCTTCCCGCACCTTTTCCAGAGAAGCCTCCAGCTCTGCCTGCAGCTCCTGAGAGGCCAGCTGCATTTTGCGGTTGGAATTGCGCACCACCTCAATGAGCAGGTGCGACGAAATCTGGTCGCGGGTAAAGCTATCAATAATGTCATCCAGCCGGGCCTGCCCTTCAGCTTCCGTCCGTACCGCCTGGTAAAATTTCAGCGGATCGGCAATCCGCCACCGGGCAAAGGTGTCTACCCAGATGTATTTCTTATCCAGCGTGGGAATCTGATTCGGATCTCCATCCCACTCCAGGAGGCGTTTCTCAAACTTGTGAACCTTCTGAATAAACGGAATCTTGAAATACAGCCCCGCCTCAATCTTGGGTGTGCCAACCGGTTCCCCAAACTGAGTAATGATGGCCTGTTCCGTTTCGTCAATGATGTATGCGCCATCAATCAGAAGGACAACCAGCAAAAACCCGACAAAACCGAGCAGATAAAATTTTAGGTTCTTCATTTTTGCTCTCCTTTATCGATCATCTGCAGAAGCGGAATGATGTTCTTTTGCTGCGCATCGATCACATAAATCTGATCGATTTGCGGCAGAATTTCTCGCATGGTTTCCAGATATAGCCGGCGGCGGGTAACATCCTTGGCCTTCACATATTCACGATAAACCTGAATAAACCGCTGAGCGTCACCTCGGGCGTTGTTTACCCGCTGCAGGGCATACCCTTCCGCTTCCTGAATCATCTTCTGAGCTTCGCCTTTGGCTTGCGGGATCACCTTGTTGTAGGCTTCCCAAGCCTCGTTGATGATTTTCTCCCGNTCCTGCTTGGCCTCGTTCACTTCATTAAAGGCCGGTTTCACCCGGTCTGGCGGATTTACATCCTGAAGCTGGATGGTCTGGATGTCGACCCCAATGTCGTATGCGTCCAGGATCTCCTGCATCAACACTTCGGCGGAATCGGCAATCTCTCGCCGCGCCAGAATGATGATCTCGTCCACGCTGTGATCACCCACCACCTGTCGCATGACCGCCTCGCTCACATCCCTCAGCGTCTTCTGCACATTCCGCACCCGGAACAGGAATTTTACAGGGTCCTTGATACGGTACTGAACAATCCACTCCACCACGGCCGAATTGAGATCGCCGGTGAGCATCAGGGCTTCGTCCTCGTAGGTTTTCTCTTCGTACACCGTGCGAATGCCCGCCTCAATCGTGCGGAAACCGAATTCCATTTTGAAAACGTGCTGGGTGCGGACTTTTTTCACTGTCTCAATGCCAAACGGCAGCTTAAAATGCAGGCCGGGCTCGGTGGTGCGGACGTACTTCCCGAAACGCTGAATAATCCCGGTCTCGTCTGCATTTACCGTGTAAAAGGAAGAAAAAATCCCCCAGAGAAGAACAGCGGCCAGAACAGCATACAAAAGCCAGTTCTTCGGGATATCCGGAAGTTCCACCACGGAATCCCCGATAACAACCGTTCGTTTTTTCATGGGTGTGTGCCCCTTCGGTTAGATTCTACGACGCAATCGGGCGACAGGAATGCCGAGTTGCTCGCGGTATTTCGCCACGGTCCGGCGGGCAATGGGAACACCTTCCTTCTTCAGAATCTCCACAATCTGCTGGTCCGTGAGCGGTTTGTGCGGGTCTTCATTCTCAATAATTTGCCGGATCCGCTCCTTGATCATTTTGTTAGAAACCTCTTCCCCGTCTGCCGTACGCAGCTTTTCGCTGAAAAAGTACTTCAGCTCAAAAACGCCGTAATCCGTCTGGACATACTTGCCATTGGTCACCCGGCTGATGGTAGAGATATCCATGCCAACATCGTCGGCGATGTCTTTGAGGATCATGGGCTTCAGGTGACCGGGTCCCTTTTCAAAAAACTCGCGCTGGCGTTTGACAATGGCGCTTACCACTTTGTAAATGGTTGCACGCCGCTGGTGAATGGAATTGATTAGCCACCGGGCTGATTCCACCCGCTTTCGCAGATAGCTGCGCACTTCTCTGGGCAGGTTGCGGCTATTGGCCAGCATCCGCCGGTACACCGGGCTAATCCGCAGGTTGGGAATATGCGACTCGTTGAGGGAGATCACAAAATCATCGTCTACCCGCTCCACAATTACATCCGGAACCACATAATTCAGCGCTGGAGATGAAAACCCTTCTCCCGGTTTCGGGTTCAGGTGCGAAATCTCTTCCATGGCCTCCCGCACATCATCCAGCGAAATTTCCATCTTTTTGGCAATTTTTTCAAACCGCTTGTTGCGGAAATCCTCGTAATGTTCCCGCAAGATTTTCTTAGCAATTTCGCTACCACCCCGTTCTTCCAGCTGAATTAGCAAACATTCCCGCAGGTCGCGCGCGCCTATCCCCACCGGATCAAACCGCTGAATAATTTTGAGAACCTTCTCCACCTCTTCCACAGAAACATCCAGATTTAGGGCAATCTCTTCCAGATTTGCCCCCAGATATCCGTCTTCATTGATGTTCCAGATGATGTTTTCCCCAATCATGATTTCCTTTTCGGTGAGATCGGGCACCAGATGCAGCTGTTCCAGCAGATGTTCCTGCAGCGATTTTACACTAACCGGTGGCGCTTCGTATACCTCTTCGTTGGGATCCCGCGGAATACGGAATTCGTACTCTTCCTCATCCAGAACCATGTCCCAATCGATGTCCTCGTCCTTTTTTTCATCGATCTCAATTTCCCGCTCTTCTTCCGGGATCTCCTCTTCCGTTTCCTTTTCCGGTTTTTCCTGCTCCAGCTTCAGCTCCGGTTCCATTTCCTCTTCCATTTCCATTTCTTCTTCCAAGACCTCTTCAAGAACCGGATTCTCCTGCAACTCCATCTTGATTCGCTGTTCCAGGCTCAGGACCGGTAGCTGAAGCAGTGTGGAAAGCAGCACCTGCTGCGGTGACTGCTTTTGCTGAAGCGCCATCCGTTGACTGATTTCTACCATAGGCCCACTTCCTGCGTTTTATCCTGCATTCCTTCGCCCGATCTCCCGACCCTTTTCAATTTAATCATCGTCAGTTAAATAAACAAATTTGATCTTCCTGTTCCAAAAATGTCGGCAATTTTTTTCGGCTCCTGCCCGCATTTTCCGTATTTTGCTGATGAATTCATCGGTCCAGACGGAATTTGTCCCCAAGATACAGGGTTCTGGCCTCCGGATCGTTTGCCAGAAACTCGGCGGTACCGGATTTGAGCACCCTCCCATCGTACAGCAAATAGGCCCGGTCCGTAATCTCCAGCGTCTCATGCACGTTATGATCTGTAATAAGAATTCCAATCCCTTTTTTCCGCAGCCGGTGAATGATATTCTGAATATCTTCCACTGCAATTGGATCGATTCCAGCAAAGGGTTCATCCAGCAGCAGAAACTTGGGCCGCAGAACCAGCGCCCGGGCAATTTCTCCCGGGCAATTTCTCCCCGCCGGCGCTCCCCGCCGGAAAGGTTATATCCCTTGTTCTTGCGGATATGCTGAAGACCAAATTCTTCCAGAAGTTGTTCCAGCCGGCGTTTTCGCTCGTTATCCGGGAGCTTCAGGGTTTCCAGAATGGCAAGGATGTTTTCCTCCACCGTGAGCTTCCGGAAAATGGACGGCTCCTGAGACAGATAACCAATCCCCAAACGGGCCCGCTTGTACATGGGCATCTTTGTAATATCCTGGTCGTTGAGGAAAATACGGCCTGCATTGGGACGGATCATCCCCACAATCATGTAAAACGTTGTGGTCTTTCCGGCCCCATTGGGTCCGAGCAGCCCCACAATCTCTCCCTGGCGAACCTCAATACTCACATGCCGGACCACTGGCCGTTTGCCATAATATTTTACCAGATTTTCGGCCCGCAATACGTCCAGTTTTTCCCGCGGAACTCCGCGCGCCTCGGCATAGGCCTCCTCCAGCAGTTTGCGGGCCTCCTGCGCCAGCGGACTTTCCGAACGGATCTCCAGGATTTTCCGCAGGTGAATTTCCGCCTGTTCCAGATTCCCAAGCGACCGGTACAGCTGGCCAAGCTGCCAGTGAACCTGCAGATCCGTGGGTTTGTGGCGTAGCGCCTCTTCCAGCAGTTCCAGCGCCGGCCGAACTTCCTGCTGTTTAAGGTAAAGCCGTGCCAGCTCCACCCGGGCCGGAATGTGCTCCGGTGCCTGTTCAATCACTGTGCGGAATTCTTCCTCCGCCTCGGAGAAACGGCCCAGCTGAACCAGGGACTGTGCCAGCATCATGCGGAGAGATACATCACTGTGATTACGGCTCAGGGCTTCCTCAAGATAGGAGGTAGCCTTCTGGTACAGTTTGAGCCGGTAATAAAGCACACCCAAGGCCGTCCGGGCACGCAGATTTTCTGGATCCCCCTCCAGCACTTGCTGCCACAGGTCGATGGCCTGCTTCAGATTCCCAGCCCGCTCCGCCTGAACTGCTCTTTCTTCCAGTTCGATCATTGCCCGGGTCCCCAGCTCAGCTCTGATGCGGTAAATCTGCGCGGGTGAAATTTCCCTTTAGAAACATCCGGATCACTGCGCACAATCACATAGGTTACCTTCCCGCCTTCAAAAAAAAGCTCGATCTCATCTCCAAGAACTTGGTTAACCCCCTGTACTTTGCCCTCATCGATTACATGATACACACTGGTCGCCTGCCCTTTTACAATCAAATGCCGCAGGGTATCCTGTTCAACATCCATCCAGATTTCTTCGCCTTTCAGCCGATCCGCTGCCAGTTTGCCATCCACCCGGAAACGGGAAAGCATCACTCCCCGGCCCAGAAGATGGGCCTTCCGCAGCTGCTCGCCTTCCACAAAGAGAACCATCTGTTTCGCCGAAAGCTCCTGATTTCCTTCACGGACCACAGGGCTGCCCGTAATCAGGATCTGCTGGAGCGTATCGGAATAGACCGCAGAATCAGCCGTAGCCACCATCCGTCCCCGATTGATG
>MTOL01000235.1 GCA_002011685.1 Deferribacteres bacterium JdFR-76 | reverse complement strand
AGATACTTCTCACAGGACTGAATCGTCTCCAGGTCTGAACGGCTTCCAACAATTACCGCAACCTGAGGCATAGGCTATTCCTCCGTACGTTGTTCCGAATACTCTTCCCGCTGGACATCCACAATCGTCCGGAATGTTTTGGCCATTACATCCAGCTGATCCAGGTAGGGCATTTTGTAATCCCCGGGTGCAAAAACAGAACAATCGATCACATAAATCCGCTGGGTACCTTCATCATAGAATACGTAAGCCAGAAGCGGGCCTCCCGCCACCTTCTCGTCGTTTTCCCAGAGTCCTTCCATGCGCAAACAGCGGCGTCCCAGAAAATTGACGATCTCGCCGTGCGTAAATTTGCGGTTCACTTTGTCCCCCCCGTAATACTGGACACCAATGCTATCCCGCAAATCCATGTACCACGTTTCTGAAATAACATTTGGATCAGCGTTTTCGATCCACTTCACAAAAAACCAGCGCTCTGGGTAGCGTCTACGCAAAAACACAAACCCGTTGGCCGAATCCTCCCGGGCCAGAAAATAATCGTGCTGCACGCGCACGGTCCATTTGTACTTTTTCAGCAGTTCCTCGGAAAGTTTCTTATTCTCCAGCTCCCGGTACATGTACTGATGGACCATGTTTTGCTGGTATTCATAAAGAAGATTGTAAATAAAATCCGCATTCTCCCTGATTTTTGCGATCAGGGTATCCATGCTGGGTCCCACCAGCATCAAGATAATCTGTTTCGGGATCCACTGGTTTTCCCGCTTGAAAAGGAACTTTTCGCCCCGCTGAATTTGCTCCAGAAGATCCCCACGGCTCACAGACCGTCGAACCAGATCGGCAATGGCCCCCTGCGACTCCAATGTGGACACGAAAAGAAGCTGTTTCCGTGTAAGATAACTGGAAAATTTTTCTGGATCGGCGTAGACCAGATAAAAATGATATTCCGTCTGCGGTGTCAAAATAGGCCGTTCAAATACTTCGCGCAAAACCGGCTCTACCTTCTCCCAGTCTTCTTTTTCCGCAAAAACGAACAGCCTGTATTCCGGTCCTCGCACTGTTGGGCGCCGGTAACAACCAAATAATACCAGCAGAATGCCCACCCCCAGCAAAACATAGCCGATTTTACGCCCCATGTATAGCCCTCCCTTTGTTGACAAACCAGTAAAGAACCATCCCGGGCAAACTGCTTGCAATGGTCAAGATGTAGGCCAGCAATTCCATGGGTACGGCCTGGTGCGGTGCGATTCCCACTCTCCGGAACAAAAAAACGCCGCTCTGTTCGCGGACACCCAGCCCCCCAATGGAAATTGGCAAACTGGCCAGCAGAGCGATCAGCGGGACAAAAACCATGAACGCAAGAAAGGGTGCCTGGATTCCGAGCGCTCGCGCCGCAATATAATGTATACTCACACGGATCCCCTGAATGATCAGGCTGGTTGCGAGAACCGCGGACAGCAGCTTCCGCCTCCGGCTGAAACCGTGGATTAAATTATAAACATCACGAAGGCGAAGCAAGAACTTTTCCGGAAGGAAAGGTTTCAGAAAGAAATGAAATAAGCTTCCCAACCGACGGACCGATAGTACCACAAATACGCCTCCCCAGATGATGGCAAGGGCCAGCAAAGTTGGCCAGATCTTCCCCAGTTCGGCCACCCCTACCCAGTAGATTCCGCCAGCAATTCCCAAAAATGTAAGCATGGTAAATCCAAAAAAGCGGTCCATGAAAACCGTGGAAAGCGCCGCTGCCCCATTCTGCCCGTAGCGGGTGATATAGTAAAGACGGAACACATCGCCTCCCATGTTGCTGAGAAAGAAGTTGTTAAAAAACAATCCGATATAGTAGTACTGTAGAACCCGTGCATAGGAAAAAGAAATACCGGCGTAGCGCAGCAGAAGAAACCATTGAAATGCACCGGTTAGATTGCTGATGGTAAAAAGACCGATTCCGGCAGCAAACCACGGCCAGCGGATCTGCGAAAACGAAGCAAAAAGATTCTCCAATCCGATTTTCCGGATCAAAATGTAAAGCAGCAACCCGCTAACCAGAAACTTGAGTCCCAGAATGAACCGGTCACGCAAAGCGTCTTTTCCTCCGCAGCTGGTACAGCAACCCGGGGCCTGATCCAGAAAGGGAAAGAATATGCTCCATCAGTGCCAGAAGGGCGGCTCTCAGGTAAAAAACCATCCGGATAGGGCGTGACCGCCGTTCCCGTTCCATCTNGATCCGTTCACTGAGCAGGCATGTATAGTAGATATCAAAGGGAATCACAGTTACATCCACAATTTCCAGGTGAAACATCCGTGCCAGCATTCTCACATGTCGGCCGGTAAAGTGGAAAATCCGTCTCGGGGCGTCCAAAGAGGCCCAATCGCTCCGGTACACCCAGAAATCCAGGCTCCGCCAGTTTGAAAGTCCCAAAAAAAGGAACCCATCGGGATGCAGAAACTCCAGGGCCCGTTCCAGTGTTCCTACAGGATCGGGCACCCGGTCTAGCGAATGCCAGAACGTTATCACATCCACAGCTTGCTGGAGTTTTTTGGGAACCTGCCCCAGCGAGGAATAGACGGGCAGTGCCAGGGTATTGCGGGCAAATTCGCGGCGCGAAGGGACTTCTTCCACTCCGAATACTTCCCATAGCTTTTTGCGGATGGCGTAAAGGAAATCGCCGTTACCACAGCCTACATCCAGAATCCGGCCCACGCCCGCGGCCTTTTCCACCTGGCGGATCCGCCAGCTAACCGAATACGGGTGAAAAAAGCGGTAGATTTGTTCCAGAAAATGAGTGCCATCTGGCTGCGGTTGAATCAACGTGTTAACAGCATCTTTGGGATATGTTTGTAGAATAGCCTGTTTCTCAGGTACCGGATCCAGGAAAACCAGTCCACAGCCTGAACAGCGTACCAGGGAATATATCCTGCCTCCGGGATCCAGACGATCCCGCGTTTTTAAAAACGGACGGACCGGCTTGTCCGCACAGAAAATACACCCCGCCATCAGCTACACCGCCACAGGTTCAACCGTCATGAATTCGGCCACTCGTTTTCTCCGGCGTACAAAATACTGCCAGACTATACTTCCGCGATAGAGATGCCGCAAAAACTTCAAAGTGGAAATCTTCCGCTGCCTCTGCACGTGCCAGCGTTTCACAAGGTAAAAGGGCAGGCGCCAGATCACCGAGAAAAGGGCTGCCCACACCGCCAGAAAACGTGTAAAATCCAGGGTCCATATGCTTATCGCAGCGGTTAACATCTCCATCAACAAGCGAACCGGCAAGGCGCACAGGAGGTAGAGAAGCGGTCCGTTCTTGAATATCATCAGGAGATTATTGCGGTGGTTAAGATACATTTTCCGCCATGATCCGTGGGCAAGAGAGTAGCCCGAAAAATGATAGACCGTCGAACAGGTTACTGCATGGATCTGGTACCCGGCCAGGATGGCCCTCCAGCACAGGTCAATTTCTTCCATATGAGCAAAATAGGATTCGTCCAGCCAGCCAATCTCATCCAGGACCGAACGGCGCCACAGAGAGGCTGTTCCACTCGCCCAGAAGATGGCGTATACGCCCTCCGGATAAGTGCCTTCTTCCTCCGTCTCATCAAAAAGCCGGCCAATGGCAAAGGGATAGCCAAACAGATCCAGAAGGCCTCCCATCGCTCCGGCGTAGTCCAGTTTTCCGGAAAACCGCGAAGAAAGGATTTTAGGCTGGCAGGCAGCAACCTGAGGATTTTGTTCCATCCATTCGATCAGCGGGTCCAGCCAGCCTGGAGTGGCTGTGGCATCATTGTTGAGCAAGGCTACATAGCGCCCCCGGGCAACGGTAATTCCGCGGTTGCAACCACCAGCAAAACCGAGGTTGCGATCTACCCGAATATACTGCAAAGGAACCGAAATGCTGTCAAGCTCCCACGGTCCCGTCAGATCGGATCCGTTATCCACAACAATGACTTCAAACGGATGCCGGGAAGCGTCCTTCAGGCTGCGGAGGCACTCCAGCAGGATCTTCTTTTTCCCAATGTGAGGGATAACGATGCTGACGAGCGGCTGTAATGCCAGATCCTTTTTCATCCTTTGTTACGGGAAGCACACCGCTTCCCTCCTGTTTGCCCCGTGTCCGTTACCATCTGCGCTCCAATTCCCTTCTCCGGACCGGCAACGAATTCGGGATTATTCTTTTCCGTGCCTTCCCAGCTTCTCGGTCTGGCCTTTTTGCCGGACACTGTCTCTCTGGAAAGCGGTACCCCGAAAATTCTTTCAAAGCCTCCCCGGCTTTTATCCGGCCCGCGGGCAGAATTTCCGGGCTTTCCACTTCTTACTTTTCCTGGCTTCCTTTTTCCGGCAAAGAAAGCGAATCTTTTTTAATCGTGTCTTCAACGGCTGCTTCCAGCTGCTTTTGCAGCTGTTCGATCATCTGCTGTGCCTGGGTGTCGCCAGGATTCCTCTCCATCCACCGGCGCAGCAGAGCAATGGCGTCGGCAGGCCGATTGTACCGGTCGTAGAAATCCAGCAGCCAGGCATAAGCCTGAATCATATCCGGATGTTCTTCCAGCACCTTCAGGGCCCGCCGTTCAAATTCCTCCGGCCGCCCGGCATCCTCGTACATCTTACCAATGGTAAGGACGATTCTGGGATCCTGAATCGGTATCAGATGTTCTGGCATCAGATATTCCATCCGGTCCAGAACTTCCAGAACTTTTTCTTTCTGATCCTTTCTGCGGTAATAGTCCGCCAGGCGCAGGAAGGCCGAGCGGTAATTGATCAACAGCCCTTTCGTTTTGTCATCATAATAGACATCCGGATTGTTCAAATTCCGGAAAAGGAATTTTTCGAACAGGTTTTCATGCAGCCGACTGGGCGAAATATTCAAATCCGGATAGGGCACGAGCTTGAATGCCATCCCGTCCATGCGCAGGTACCGCTGCAGTCCCACCTTGTTTTCATCAGAAACCGTCACAGCAAAATAGATGGGCTTTTTCCACTGGTTGGTCATGATGATATTCAGGATCATCAGATCCTGAATCCGGAGAAATTGTTTCGGATTTCCGATGGTGGGCCGGACGGTTATTTTCAGGTGTTCGGGCTCGGGCAGATCCTCCTCCCATTCATCCCGTTCTATGAGGTCCTTTTTTTCCCGCTCGTAAACCCATTTCGGAACCCGGATCAGCACTTCCCGTGGTTTAGGCCACGGCATCAGCCCCAGGCGGTCCAGCTCCTCATCTGTCAGGGAAATGGGAACTTTGGGTTCCTGATCCCGCAACTGGCGGATATACCACTTTGTGTTCAGCAGCGATAAATTCACCAGCCGCACGTCCGGCCGGATGTTGTTCACATACTGCAGGTACCACAGTGGAAAGGTGTCATTGTCGCCGTTGGTAAAAATGATGGCATTGGGTTCGCACGTTTGCAGGATATTGTATGAATAATCATAAGGGACGAAATTGCCTGACCGGTCGTGGGATTCATAATTAAACCGTAGCATGTTGATGGGCAGGGCAATCGCCAGCACAGCCAAGCCCGTGAGAAGAACGGGCTTCCATTGAGGGATCTTCTCTCGGATGAGCTCCAGAACGCTTTCCAAAAGAGCGTAAACTCCCACGCCGATCCAGATGGAAAAGGCAAAAAAACTGCCTACGTATGCATAATCCCGTTCCCGAGGCTGCGGATCTTCCTGATTAAGATAGAGAATAATGGCAATTCCGGTGGCAATAAACAGGAGCAATACGGCCAGCGCATGTTTCCAGTCGCGCCGGAAATGATAATACGCGCCCACTATTCCCACGGTAAACGGAATCATAAACAGGCCCCGCAGGCTCCAGGTTTCCACAATATAGCCATCCGGACCGAGTGTGGTTCCTTTCCCTACAAATTGCCAGGCAAAGTAACGGATATACATCTTTTTGATCTGATAGGCCCAGAACTCTGCCCGCCGGGCAAACATGGTTAGCAGAAGACTGTTTTCTCCATACTGTTTTCGGGCTAGGTATGCCATCAGATTCTGCCAGTTCTCGGGATCGTTTTCGTCTATAGGTGGATTTAGCCCTGAACGGATGTAGATAATCAGATAGGTGGAATAACCAATAATGAACAGAACAGGAATAATCCACCACAAACGGAAAGCAAGTTTATCTTTATTATATAAGTAAGCGAGGGTGATTGTGACGGTAATGAGTCCGGTAATCATAAGAAATTTTCCGGCCCGGGCCTGGTGTTCCAGCATTTCCGTGTAAGAAAAGCGGGCCGGGTCGTAGTGGAAGATCAAAATATAAAGGAAAACGGGAACAGTGATCTGAATAGCAATGGTCCAGATGAGACGTTTGGCCGTTTCGTTATCGCGGAAATGCACTACCAGCACAATAAACGGAAAAATCAGCAAACTCAGAAGGTGGACACCGATGGATAGTCCAAACAAGTAAACAACCAGAATCAGGTAGCGGAGGCGAGAAACCTCTTCGGAATAGTCTCCCCAGTAGAGCACCAGCCAGGTTCCCAGTGCCATGATCAGCGTACTGAGGGCGTAAACCTCGGCTTCCACCGCATTGAACCAGAAACTGTCTGTAAAGGCAAAGGTCATGGCTCCCAGAAATGCACTGCCAAATGTCATCCAGCGGTCTCTGGTATCCCTCGGCTGTCCTCGGAACAGGTTTATGATCCGTACAATAATGAGATAAAGAAACATGACAGCCAGAGCACTGGAAACCACGGAAACCAGGTTGACGCGGAACGCAATGTTACTGATCGGGAAAAAGGTGAATATCCGGCCGATGATCTCAAATACGGGAGCACCTGGCGGGTGCATTACGCCCATAATGTACGAACAGGCGATAAATTCCCCCACATCCCAGAAGGAAACATCTGGCGCCACCGTTAACAGATAAACAAACCCTGAAAGAACAAATGT
>MTOL01000016.1 GCA_002011685.1 Deferribacteres bacterium JdFR-76 | reverse complement strand
GTTTCTGGGGGGCAACCTTCCAAACACATCACGGAATGACAGTCATTCCGGAGAGAAGTTGGCCGGAAATTCACCAGAAGGGCCTTCAAGTTTTCCTGTCCACCTAATCCTCCACAACCGGTGTATTGGATGCGTTAACGAGAACAGGCGGTTATCTTCTTCTGAAAACGGATCTATCTGACAGGCATCTTTTTACAGCCTGTCCCATGGAAGTTCTGGAAGCCTCAGCTGGATTTTTTGGAAAAATCCGCTGGAAGCTCCGGTTCTCAGGCTCTTTTGGGGGCAAGGCAAATATTAATGACGAATTGGGTCTGGATGAAGGAAAACCGGCCGGTGATTTGTGGCGGTGAATCCGCTGGCGGCTTGCACTCTTCCATTGGAAAAAGACGAGCCGTCCGGTTCCGGAGAAGGTTTGGCTCGTTGATTTTCTGGACCAATGTTTTGTCTCGGAGGTAACTGCCCGAAAGCATGGATGGTGAGAGGGACGTTGCCGGTTTGTACAGACCTTTTGAAAGGGCAGCCAATGAAGGCCCGGATGCTTTTTTAAGAGTTTCGGTGGGCCTTTTTGTTTATAAAAAGCCCGGGAGTCTTTTGGAGGTTTGCCGATAAAAGTAGAGAAAGGCGTGAGCATATGCCACAAAGAAGAAGAGAAGGTGGGCGTGTTACTGTTTTTCCGCGTTTGGGTGTGTCAGCAGCGGAAGGTTCATTCAGGTGCGGGAAAAGAAAAGGCTAATCATGTTGCTCAGGGAGATCCGATTCCCTTATGGTAGAGATGAGGTGAAGAATTTTTCGAAGGAGCGGACACGGTGGGAAAATCGCTTTTGTACCGTCTTTTCAATCTTGGTTCCATTCCTGAGAAGCTCGCCCCTGTGCTGAAACAGGAGGGCATTGTAGTGGCCGATGAAGGACTAACGGGATGGTTCAGAACAAGGGACGTGGCGGCACCCGGAAAGCGGCACATCCGGCGTTCAAGATGGTTCTGCGGGTGCCTTGTGATTACAAAGATGCGCATCCTGTGCCATGCCTTCGGCAAGCGCCAGATCAACCTTCCCGTAGGGGATGCTCGGTTAAGCCGACTTTCTGTAGATCTCCCTGGAGAAAACCTTTTGTTAATTTCGTTTGAATCATCCGATTTTCTTCCCGGCTGGAAAGGGAGAATTGAATTTCTATTCAGAACGGAGGAGGCCGGAGAGTTCCGGGATGTGCTTCTATCTCTGGGCGCGAAACCTGGGAGCCACATCTAAAGAACTGGTATCCTAGAGTTTTTTGCGTTGCCACCGGGGTCTTGCGATGCGGCGGAGCGGTTTCGATCGGTAATTTGGAGGAATCCGCCGAAACAATCTGCGACAGGTGAAAGGATCTGCCGGGTAGCCCGGCGACTCCTGTTGCCACCCCGTCTGCGTCATCGCACAAAAAGAATTAGTGAACACCCGGGAGAAAACCAATCCGGCCAAAACGTAGGGCAGAATTTTCTGTACGGAGGTGCTTTTGGGGGAAATGGGAGTATGCTTTTGGGGAAGTGGATTATGCGGACCCTGTCCTGTGTGATGAATTTCGCCGGAATTGTACCTGCTGACTCATAGAATGGGGTTCTTAGGAGCCTGTTTTCTATTTTCAGTTTGGCCCTGCATCAAGAAAATTCGTTGATTTTGATGTTGTAGGAAGCTAATATGGAAAAAGCCCACGGACAGTTCAGCAGCGTGTTGAATGTGGTTTACCGTTCAGGAGGAGTGTCGCTGTGGGTGGGGAAGAGCTGCCGGGAAGATTCGTGCGGGGTCAATGATGATCGTGCGTTTCGGTAACGACAGGATCTTCCTCAAAAGATTAACTTTCCTAACGATTTTGAGTTTTGCATTTGTATTTTTTTCCAGATTCTTTTCGACATTGGGCCCGGTTTCGTATTTCAAAGTGATCCCTCATTCGGTCAATACGTTGCTTGTTGCCTTTTCATATTTAATTATGGCATCCTTTTGGTATTATTTTTACATAAATTATGCGAAATCAAACAGATTAAGAAGGTTGGCCCTGTTTGTAGCGTTGATCGTTTTTTTGCAGTTTTTACTGTACATAAGGGCCCAACTTTTTTCAAAGAGCTTTTTCAAAAGTCTGGACCTGTTTTTTCCTCTAATTTTTTCTTCATCTTTTCTTTTTTTATTTATCACGCTTTTTAAGGAAGAAGAGGAACCGGGGATAAAGCGCTCAGCATTTGTTGCGATGGTGGGGTTTTCGCTGCATCTCCTGGTTAATTTGCTGATCGTCGTTAACGATGTGCATTCCGAATTGTTTCAGGGAACTAGGTCAGCCGCTATGGGATTGATGGTTTTTTCATTTATTTTTGTTTTAAAAATGTATTTTTATGTGATATTTTATCAGCGGTTGAGCTGTAAATAGTAGATTCACATTTTTGACCTTGCCGCATTGGGTGAAAACACGGGATAGGGGGGAGAATAATCCCTTTCGCCAGGTTTGATTTTCAACAAAATTCCCGGTGTGATCATGCTTTTAGGATTGTTGCGCCAATCGTTTTTTGGGCATGGCAGAGCCTTCGTTTGATGAAAAAGAATCGATTGGTATTCCAAGAAAAATCTGGCAAGAAGAATATTGGTGAAAGACGCGGACAGGCCCGCTTTTCGGTATAGGCTGGCGTTTTGAAGAAGTTGAGAAGTAACCCGGTTCCCAAATGTCCGGATTTTTCACTTTCTGGTTAGGAGGTGGGTTGAGTCTGCAGGCCGTGTCGGACTTTTTTGATGTTTTTTAAATAATGTTAGCACCGGGAAGAGTCATTGATTTTTAAGTTTCAAAAATGTAAAATAAGGAAGAGCCATTTANCCTACCAGACGGACTCTTGAANTTGCCCGGGGTTTTTGCCGCGCAAATGACAGGTGGAGATTTGTTTTTGAGGGGAGCTGTGAAACAATCGTCGGCAGGTGCGTATTGTCGTTATGGCATTGATAACCTCCATCCAAATCTGATACGAAATCACTGAAGAGTAGGCGTCTAAACAGATTCTAGGGTCGGCCCATGGACAACCGCAAAATCCTAAAAAACCTCATCACAGATTTCAAGCCAAACAAATTGACAACTCTTCTGCGTCGGATTGCTCCAAATTTTCGTCCGCAGCGATCTGTATTGGATGATTTCATCAAGGATGATTGGCCGTTCGACAGCGCACAACTGTTGGGTGTCATCGAATTATCAGAGGTTCAGACCGTTCTCGTGGCTGCTATCCATGTTAAACGCGAACTGACTTCCCGGTCGGGCAGGAAAATCCAGTATGAACTGGGAAAACGCATTCTCAAGAATAGCAACCACAACGCCGGTATCTTCGTTTTTTACGATGACGTAGGGCGTTTCCGTATGTCGTTGATCACCGTCGCTTATTCCGGTACGCGCCGACAGTTCAGCAGCTTCCGCCGCTACACTTTTTTTGTTGATCCGGATCTGCCCAACAAAACCTTTGTTAACCAGATCGGTCGGGCCGATTTCTCCAGCCTGGGGAAGATCCTGGAAGCCTTCTCCCTGGAAGCCGTCTCCAACGCCTTTTATGAAGAATTCAAACCCAAGTTTGATGCCATCGCCGGAGCGGTGTCGGGCACGACCGATCCTGCCTTGCGACAGGATTTCGCTTTGCTGTTCGCCATACGGGTCATCTTCCTGGGGTTTGTGCAGAAGAAGGGCTGGCTGGGTGGCAATCCGCGCTTTTTACAGGACTTCTGGCAGGAGTACCGGAACAGCCAGCAGCCCGAAAACACCTTCTACCATGATTGGCTAGAACCGCTCTTCTTCGAGGCTCTGAATTCCCCGCCTGGACGCAAGGTGGCCTATGGCCGGGCACCTTTTTCCCGCCAAACGCAGGAAGCCTTGCAGATGGCTCCCTATCTCAACGGCGAACTCTTCAAGCGCAAAAAAGGCGTGGACGACCAGGGCCTGTGGATCCCAGACGATCTGATCGGGGATTTTTTCGATTTTCTCTTTCAGTACAACTTCACCGTGGAAGAAAACGAGCTCTATGATGAAGAGCTCGAACTTAACCCCGAATTTTTGGGCATCATCTTCGAACGCATCACCAACATGGACCAGGGTGCTGTCTACACACCGCGAGTGGAAGTGGACCTGATGTGCCGGCTGGCCCTGGTCAAGTGGCTGGAGCAAACCACCAGCATTGACAAGCGCGACCTGTACCATCTCTTCTTCCGTGAGGCCGGTACCGGCGAAGCCTACGATGAATATCAGAAACAAGGGGATTTTTCGGCAGCCGAAATCCGTACCCTGATCGAAAAATTGGAAAGCGTTACAGTCTGCGATCCGGCCGCTGGTTCCGGCGCCTTTGAAGTGGGCATGTTGCAAGTATTGGAGCAGATCCTGGACAACCTTTACTCCCGCAACAATACCCCGGGCGACTTAAAAGCCAACGCGCCCACCCCCTTTGAGCGCAAGAAGGCTATTATTGCCAATTCGCTCTATGGCGTGGAAGTCAAACGCTGGGCGGTGTGGATCAATCACCTGCGCCTTTGGCTGACCCTCTTTGTGGATATGCCGGATATATCCCAGCATTCCGTTGACCCCCTGTTACCGAACCTGACTTTCAAAGTCCGCACCGGCGACTCTTTGGTACAGCGAATCGGCGGCAAAACCTTTCCGGTGCACGGTCATGCCAACCTGCCGCCTGCGGTTAAGCGTAAGATCACCGAACTGAAGAAAAAGAAGCGTGATTTTTTCTACAACAAGAGCGAGGATTACCGTCCCATCGAACGGGAAGAGTTGGCTGTCTTTCGCGCCATTCTGGATGCGGAGATTGAAGCGCGCCGCAATGAAATCCGCCGGCTTCGCAACGCGCCCAAAGCCGCAACCTTGTTCGCACTGAAGCCGACGGAAAAAGATCGGAAGGTCGAGCGGACCAGGCAGGAACGTATAGCCGCCCTGGAGGCCGAAATTGCCGACCTGGAAGCTCAAAAACGCAACCTGAAGGACGAACGCCCCTTCATCTGGAGCATCGAGTTCGCCGAAATCTTCTTCGACCGCGGCGGCTTCGATATCATCATCGGTAACCCGCCATACTTAAGTGTTCATAGTAAGGATGAAATAAAAAAAATATCCGATCCTGTTGGACGCCTCAAATCGAAAAAGTACAAAGATGCTTTAATGGAAATGGTGCGGATCGACTTCCCCGACTATTTTGCCAAATCGCGCGCCCAAACTGACACCTTCAAGAACGGGCGCAAGCCCAGCGGCCGTTCCGACCTGTACACCTACTTTTACATCCGTTCCCTGCGCCTGCTGAATGAAAGAGGTGTGCACGTCTTCATCTGCTCCAACGCCTGGCTGGACGTGGAATACGCAGCCTGGCTGCAGGAATTCTTTTTGCGCCAGGCGTGTCTGGACCTGGTTATCGACAACCACGCCAAGCGGTCCTTCGGGCATGTTGATGTCAATACCATTATTACTGTTTGTTCAAAATCAATTTCGAACGACACCGGCAACGCGGAATCTACTTCGCAAACGGGGACAGAATCCATTTCGCCCTGTGTGCGCTTTGTGGCCTTCAAACGGCCTTTCGAAGACGCGGTGCTCAGTGAAAATTTGTTGGCCATCACAGAGGCCACAGACATCATCCGAACCGAGGTCTTCTGCGTCTACCCCGTTACTGTGGAAAAACTGCTGGCCGAAGGCAGTGAGGGCGGCAAATACGTGGGCGACAAATGGGGCGGCAAATACTTGCGCGCGCCCAATATAATACATAAAGTGTTTAAAAGTAAAAGAACGCAACTTTTGGGGGAAGTTAGTCAAATAATGGGATATGTGCATGACAGTAATGTGGGGATTAAGTATCCTAAAGTTCCGTTTATAAAATCCGTCAGATATATTCGCAAAATAATGGTAACTTCGAGCGATACAATATTGATGGGGGTGAATCCCAAGGGAAATTCGTTAGTAAAGGCGGATCTTTTGTTTCCACGCACATTTAATGATGTTCATTTGATTCTTTGGAATAAAGACCGTTTTGCAGTAGGAAAGGAATTCTACAGAATTATTGCCCAAAAAGTAAAACCTCGCGTTTTGGCTCTATTGCTAAACTCCACGTTTTCTGTACTTCAAAGGGAACTCTTGGGATTACATAATCTTGGAGGAGGAGCAATTAAATTCAGCAGCAATGACGTCAGATTATTCTTAATTCCAGAAAGATTGAATGTTGATAAGTTTAATATGCGTATATTTGACAGATTCTTGTGTAGAGAGATGAATTCTATTTTCACCGAATGCGGCATTGACCCCACATCCGACGTACCCATTGCTGAACAAGAACCCAACCCCCTGCCCGACCGCAAAGCCCTGGACGACATCGTTTTCGACGCCCTGGGACTGACCGAAGAAGAGCGTAAGGAGGTCTACCGCGCGGTCTGTCAACTGGTCTGGGAGCGCATCAGCAGGGCAAGAAGTGTGAGGCAAGGGAGGGGACGATGAAAGCAAATCCCAACTGGGACTGGCTGAAAACCCATGAGGAAGGCCAATTTTTTGATCGCAAATCCTGTTATGATCGGACAGGGGGGCGGAAGAAATTGCGCAGAGCAAAAGAGGTCGCTCGGGATGTTGCGGAAACGCTTTCGGCCATGGCCAATGCCGATGGGGGAACGCTGGCCCTGGGCATAGAGGATGACGGCGCACCTACGGGCGTTAGCTATCCCGAGAAACGCCTGCAGATCATTCTGAAGGCGCCTAGCCAACGGGTTTCTCCGCCGCTCAAGGCGCACCACCGATGGGTGGAACTCGACAACACCCGCATCCTGGTTTTTGAGGTGGACTGGAGCCCCGATGTCCACCAACTGAGCGATGGGCGCTATCTCATGCGCATTGGAGACAAAAACATGCCCTTTCCGGCCGCAGACATTGCGGCTATCAAAGCCGGAAAGAGGCA